>JBJMQK010000487.1:0-2584 GCA_045802735.1 Anaeromyxobacteraceae bacterium
TCGCGAGAGAGCCAGATGCAGGCCTCGCCGAAGCTCCGCGCGAGCGCCTCGTCCCAGGCGGACACGCGCCCGACGAGGCGCCCGCGCCGGCCGACGACCTGGTGCTGCCCCTCCGCGACGGGATCGGCGAGCTCGGCGCGCCAGAGCTCCGCGTCGAGCCAGAACGCGAGCTCGTTCAGGCGACAGGCGTGAATGCCGTGGTCGAGACGCTCGTCGGGGGCCTCGACCCAGGCGCCCGCGCCCGAGGCGACCGGGACGGGCCACCGGAAGCTCCTGAACGGCGAGAGGGACCCGGCCGCGAGGAACTTGTACGCGATCACGTGCCGCCCCCCTGGCCGCGCTTCCACCCGCGGAACGCGGCGAGGAGCGCGTCCTTCGAGCCGGGCGGGAGCGATTCCTCCGAGAGGCGCCCTGTCATCGCCACGGTGGCGCGCATCTGCGCGAGGTACACGCGGCACGGCGCACAGTAGGCGAGGTGGAGCTCGAACCGCGTCCGCACCGGCGGAGAGAGCCTGTCCTCGAGGTACTCGGTGACGAGCTCGACGAGCTCCTTGCAGCACAGGTCGTCGGGGTTGACGATCATGCAGTCATCCTGCCGAGGGCGTGAGGGATGCGCCACTGGAGTCAAGATCACATCGGCTCATGCGGGTTTCCGACGACGAGGCTCCCCGGGCGCCGGACCCGGGGGCAACGTGACCCGTGTGCGTCACCCGCCAAAAACGGGCTTTTTGGCCTGATGTCGGGTGCCCCGAAGGTGGCCCGAGAGCCGCATGGACCTCTCGTGCCGCGCGGTGCGGCGCCCGCTCCGGCGGTCGTCTCCGAGGAGGTCGACGGTGGAGGACGTCAATGGCACGCTCCCGGTCGCGCCGTCGCCGGTGCGCGTGCTCGTGGTCGACGATGACGCGGCGGTCGGGCTCGCCATCCGGCACGTGCTGAAGCCGCTGCAGGTCACCTTCGCGCAGAGCGCCGCCGGTGCGCTCGCCCGCGTCGCGGCCGGTGGCAACTTCGAGGCGATCGTCTGCGATCTCAACATGCCCGGGATGTCGGGGCTCCATTTCCACGACGAGGTCGCCCGGATCGCGCCGGACCTGGCGCAGCGCATCGTGTTCATCACCGGCGGTGCGTCGCCCCAGGCGGCTGCGCTGCTGCGATCGATGCCGAACGCCTGTGTCCAGAAGCCGTTCACGCGCGAGGCGCTCCGCAGCGCGGTGTCTGCGGCGGCACAGCGGCGCGCCGCGAGGCGTTGAGGTCCGCTGATGGCGCGGTCCACCAGCATCAGGACGAAGCTCATCATCGCGGTCTCCGCCCTGACCTCGTCCTTGCTCGTGGCGACGTGCGCCATCGTCTTCGCACTCCATGAGCGGGCGACGAAGGAGCAGGTCGCCGAGGCGCAGCTCGCGATCGTCTCCGTCGTGGCACAGGACATCGACGAGCAGCTGACGAGCGCGCACCAGCAGCTGATCGGGCTCGCGAGGCGCATGGACCCGGAGACGCTGCGTGACCCGGACGCCGCGCAGGCGCTGCTCGACGCGCACCTCCCGCTCCTGCCGTTCTTCACGAACGGCATCTTCTTGTTCGATGCCCGGGGAGTCCTCTTCGCGGAGTCCCCCGACTACCTCCGGCGCGGCCAGGACTTCGCGTTTCGCGAGTACCTCGCGACGACCCTGCAGACCCGGAGACCGTACATCGGGAAACCCTATCGCTCGTCGCGCCCGAGCGCTCCACCCGCCATCATGATGACCGCGCCGGTGTTCTTCGCGGACGGAACGCTCGCAGGCGTGCTGGGCGGCGCCGTGGATCTCCTCAGCGACGGCGTGCTCGGTCGGACGGTCTCGATGCGCAACGGCAAGACGGGATACTTCTTCGTCTTCGACCGCGACAGGACGATGATCCTGCATCCCGACCCGGCGCGGATCCTCCAGCGCGACCTCCCGCAGGGCGCGAACAGGCTGCTCGACCGGGCGATCGCGGGGTACGAGGGGACGGGAGAGACGGTCAACTCGCGAGGGCTGCACGTCCTCGCCTCGTTCAAGCAGCTGCACGCCTCGAGCTGGATCGTCGGCGTGAACTCGCCGATCGCCGAGGCCTACGCGCCGATCCGCGCGGCGCGGCGTGCGCTCGCGCTGGTCGTGGGGCTGGCGCTCGTCGTCGTCGTGCTCGTCGTGTGGCGGATCGTCGACGGGTTCACGCGCCCACTGCTCGCCTTCACGGCGCACGTCGAGTCGATGTCGACGCGCGAGGGCGCCGCGCGCCGGCTCGCCGCGACGTCGCGCGACGAGATCGGCCAGCTCGCGCGCGCCTTCGACCGCATGGTCGCGGACCTCGACGAGCAGCAGCGGCAGCAGCGCGCCCTGCAGGAGCACCTCGCGCAGGCGCAGAAGATGGAGGCCGTCGGACAGCTCGCGGGCGGAGTGGCTCACGACTTCAACAACATCCTCGCGGTCATCCTCACCTTCGCGAGCTCGCTCCGCGAGGAGCTTCCCGAGGGCGAACAGCGGTCGTGCGCCGCCGAGGTCGAGCGCGCGGCGCATCGAGGCGCCGCGCTCACGCGGCAGCTCCTCGCGTTCAGCCGCAAGCAGGTGCT
>JBJMQK010000493.1:0-3251 GCA_045802735.1 Anaeromyxobacteraceae bacterium
GAGGCGTTCATCCCGCGCGACCGCAACTTCCTCGTGGTGGCGAACCACGCGAGCCACCTCGACATGGGGCTCGTGAAGGTGGCGCTGGGCGAGCAGGGCGTGAAGCTCGCGGCCCTCGCCGCGCGCGACTACTTCTTCGACACGCCGCTCAAGCGCGCCTACTTCGAGAACTTCACGAACCTCATCCCCATGGAGCGGTCGGGCTCCATCCGGAAGAGCCTGCGCGCGGCGACGGAGGCGCTCCGCCGGGGCCTCAACCTCCTCATCTTCCCGGAGGGCACCCGGTCGCGCGACGGGAGCCTCGGCGAGTTCAAGCCGACGGCCGGGTACCTGGCGCTGGAGTGCGGCGTCGACGCCCTCCCCGTCTACCTCCACGGCACCTTCGACGCGTTGCCGGCGGGCGGGCTCCTCCCGCGGCGCACGAAGCTCGAGGTCGCGATCGGCCCGCCGCTCGCGATCGCGGAGCTGCGCCGGCGGACCGAGGGGCTGCCGAAGGGTGAGGCGCACAAGGAGGTGACGCGGATCATGGAGGAGGCGGTGAGGAAGCTCGCGGCGAGGTACGCGACCGCGATCCCGACCGCGATCGCGACCGGCGGCAGCGCCTCCGGCGCTGGCTCGCTTCGCGAGCGGCCGCCGGCTTCGCACCTTCTGAACGGGGGCTCCGCCCCCGAACCCCCGCCGGCCTCGACCGACAACGCGACCCCGACCCTCTGCCCCGAGCGCACCGCAGCGGAGCCCTCCCCCTCCGTTCGCCCTGAGCGTAGCGCCGCAGGCGCGGAGTCGAAGGGCCCCGCCCTGAAGGCGCACAAACCGTGAAGCTCCTCGTCACCGGCGCGACGGGCTTCCTCGGCTCGGCCCTCTTGCCGCTCCTCGCCGAGCGAGGGCACGCGCTCCGCGTCCTCGCGCGCGGCGACGCCGCGGCGGCGGAGCGGCTCGGGGCGGAGGTCGTCCGCGCCTCGCTCGACGACCGCGTCGCGATCCGGCGCGCGCTCCGCGGCGTCGAGGGCGTCTACCACCTCGCAGGGCAGGTCGCCTTCGACGGCGCCGATCCGGCGGCGCTCTTCCGCCTCCACGTCGAGGGCACGCGAACCCTGCTCGAGGACGCGCACGCGGCCGGCGTCGGGCGCGTGGTCCTCGCCTCCACCTCCGGGACCGTGGGCATCTCGCGCGAGCCGAAGGTCCACACCGAGGCCGACGCCCCCGCCCTCGCCGTCGTCGCGCGCTGGCCCTACTACCTCTCGAAGATCTACGCCGAGAACGCCGCGCTGCGGATCCACCGCGACACGGGGCTCCCCCTCGTCGTCCTGAACCCATCGCTCCTCCTCGGCCCGGGCGACGCGCGCCTCTCCTCGACCGACGTGGTCCTGAAGGCGCTCGAGCGCCGGCTGCCAGCCATGCCGTCGGGCGGCGTCTCCTTCGTCGACGTGCGCGACGCCGCCGCCGCGTTCGCCGCGGCGCTCGAGCGCGGCACGCCCGGCGAGCGCTACGTCCTCACCGCCGCGAACATGACCTTCGCCGACTTCTTCGGGCGCGTGGCGCGGCTCTCCGGCGTCCCGGCGCCGGCGCTGCGCCTGCCTCCGGCAGTGAACGTCGCCGGGGCGCGGCTGCTCGAGCGCTGGCACGCGTGGCGCGGCAGCGAGGCGCCCATCGCCGCCGAGGAGGTCGCGATGGGTGAGCACTTCTTCTACGTGGACGCGGCGAAGGCGGCGCGCGACCTCGGCTTCACGGCGCGCGATCCCCACGAGACGCTGCACGCGACGGTGGCGTGGCTCGACGCGCACGTCCGCAAGAAGCGCGCTCCGCAGACGCTCGCGGAGCTCGACCGGTCATCGTGAAGCGGAGCCGGTCGTGCCCCCCTTCGCCCGGTACAGCTGCATGAGCCCCAGCGGCTCGGAGACGTACACCCGCTCCCAGCCGCCGGCGAGCTGCGCGAGGAGGCGCTCGCCGCACGCATCGCCGGCGACCTCCGAGGCGCGGCCCCAGAGCAGCACGTAGTCGATGCGCCCGCCGGTCGCCGCGTAGCGCGACAGGTCGACGCAGGGCGCGGGCTTCGCCTCGATCCCGAACGGCACCGTCGCGACGACGTGGAACGGATCGAGGTGCGGCACCCAGCGCAGCGGCGTGTGCTTCGTCGTCGCCTGGCTGTTGTCGAGGTCGATCCCCTGCCGCTCCGTCACGACGTACCCCGCGACATGGCGGAACACCTCGACGCGGTACGCCGGCTTCTTCCCGAGCGCGTCGCCGCCCTCGCGCGGGCCGTAGGGCGAGAGCGTGAGCGGCAGGACGATGCTCCCCTCCGGCAGGTGCGGCGCGACCGAGGTGTACTCGGCGAAGGACCGGTCGAGCTCGCGGTACTTCACGATCCGGCCGCCGGTCAGCGCGACGAAGAGCGCTGCCAGGGCGAGGCCCGCGGCGCGCACGCGCCGGACGGGCAGGGCCGACCAGCCGATCCACAGCGCGAGCGCGAAGAACGGATAGAGCAGGAGGCGATCCGTGAGCTGCGCGCCGTCGGCGGCCGAGTCCGGCATCGCGAGGTAGAGCGCCGTCGCGACGGCGGAGGCGACGAGCCAGCCGTCCACGGGGCGGGCGCGCCGGGTGCGGCGCCGCGCGAGGCCCCCGGCGACCGTGCCCGCGAGGACGAGCGCGACGGCGCTCGTGGCGATGAGCTCGCGCTTGTCGAGCGACATGAGCGCGTAGAGGCTCGCGAGGTGCTTCAGGTACTCGGCGAGCGGCGGCCGGTACGAGAACGGCTTCGGCTGGTGGACGAGGAAGAACCCGAGGAGCCCGATGGCGGGAAGCGCCCACCCGTACGTCGCCGCAGCGCGCCGGGCCCAGGCGCGCGCGACGCGCCGCCGCCGCGCGGGCCGGGCCCAGGCGCGGGCGAGGTCGAGCCCCGCGCGCCACGCCACGATCGCCGTGATGGCGGCGAACGCCGACGCGAGCGACACCGAGTGCGCGACGAAGAGGACGAACGTGATCCCCGTGAAGGCGAGCCCGCGCCCGAGGTCGAGGCGCCCGCGCGTTCGGTTCCAGAAGCCGACCGCGACGAAGAAGAGCACGAGGCTGTAGCAGAAGTTCCAGAACCCCATGTGGAACGGGAACGCGTGGATGAACGGGAAGATCGCGAGCGCCGCCCAGCGGCCGCGCGCCGTCCCCGGGAGCGCCGCGCGGAACGCGACGGGCAGGAGCACGGCGTAGCCGGTGAGGACGACCTTCTCCGCCACCGCCGGCGTCATCACCTGGACCAGCGC
>JBJMQK010000553.1:0-4864 GCA_045802735.1 Anaeromyxobacteraceae bacterium
GCCGAGAGCGCGAACAAGGACCCCGGCTCGCCGACGTGGCCGAGCTTGATCTCGACAGGCGCGGCGGACGAGGCGTGGGCGACGGCGAGCGCCGCGAGCGCGACCCAGGCGCGGAGTGCCATGGGGACGACCTCCTGGCCGCGGCATGTGCGAGCCGCGCGAGCCAGGCAGGTATGTAAGATTTCGGCGGCGCGGATCGCCTCGTCGAGGGCGGAACTTCTCGGGGGGGCCGCCCACATTGAGTCGACCACCCGCGCGAGCGTATGCTCGCCGCTCCTCCGCGTGAGCCAGGTCATGTCACCCGGGCGCCTCAGCGCCCTGAAGGCGTACGGCCTGGCCGTGCTGTCGGCAATCCTCGGGCTGGCGGTCACGACAGCGGTCGCGAAGCCTCTCGCCGGGCCGTTCTTCATGTTCCAGTTCGCTGCCGTCGTGGGTGCCGCCCTGTACGGAGGCGTCGGACCCGGCCTGCTCACGATGGTGCTGTCCGGCGCCGGCTTCTACGCCGTCTTCTTCGCGCCGGCGCTCGAGGCGTACGAGGCGTTCCGCCTGGCGAGCTTCGTCCTGGTGTCGGTCTTCTTCGCCTGGCTCGCATCGAGGATGCGCGACGCGAAGACCGCCGCCGAGGCTGCCCGGGCGAGGGCGGAGGCCGCGGAGGCGGAGGCGAGGACGGTCGCGGCGCAGCAGGAGAGGCTCGTGGCGGTCGTGAGCCACGACCTGCGCAGCCCGCTGAACGCCATCGCCGTGACCCTGAAGCACCTCCAGCAGGTCGGAGGGCTCACCGAGCGACAGACGACGGGGGTCGCACGCGTCGGCACGTGCACCCGGCGCATGGAGTCGATCGTCCGCGACCTCCTCGACTACGCTCGCGCGCGACACGCGTCCGGGATTCCGGTCGAGCGCCGCCCGGCGCGTCTGGGCGAAGTGTGTCGGGGTGCCCTCGACGAGGTGCGGACCGCGCACGCGACCGCGACGGTGCTCATCGAGGTGACGGGCGACGACACCGTGTCCCTCGACCCGGCGCGGATCGAGCAGGTCGTCTGCAACCTCGTCACGAACGCCCTCAAGCACGGCGCGCGAGACGTGCCCGTGACCGTCGCGGTGGCCGAGGAAGGCGCGGACCTCCGGATCGAGGTCACGAACGAGGGCACGCCCATCGCCCCGCGCCTCATCCCGGTGCTGTTCGACCCATTCAGATCCGGAGATGCAAAGGAGGGCCTCGGCCTCGGCCTCTTCATCGTGCGCGAGATCGCGCGCGCTCACGGCGGGAGCGTTGCGGTCCGTTCGGTCGCGCGCGCGACCACCATCACGGTCCACCTGCCGAGGAGCGCACCACCGGCGCTCGCCACCGCGGCCCCGGTGTGAGCGGCGGCGGGGCGCTCACTTCGTCGAGGCGCGCCCGCTCTTCAGCACCTTGGACCAGCGCTCGACCTCGCGCTCGACGAGCTTCTGGAGGCCCTGCGGCGTCTGCGCCTCCTTGTCGGAGAGGTCGGCCCCGAGGTCGAGGAGCCGCTTCTGCGTGCCCTTGTCGTCGAGCGCCTTGAGCAGCGCCGCACTGAGCGTCGAGACGACCTCCTGCGGCGTCCCCTTCGGCGCGAAGATCGCGTTCCACGCGCTCACCTGGTACTCGGGCAGCCCCGCCTCCTTGGTCGTCGGCACGTCCGGCAGCGCCGGCGAGCGCTCCGGCAGCGCGACGGCGTAGGCCTTGATCGACTTCGCCTGGATCTGCGGGACGAGGTTCACGATCTGGTCGCACATGTAGTCGACCTGGCCCGAGACGAGGTCGTTCAGCGCCGGCCCCGTGCCGCGGTAGGCGACGCGCGTCGGCTTCGCGCCCAGGATCGAGTTGAGGAGCGCGCAGGTCGTGAACGAGACCGAGCCCGGACCCGCGTGCGCCTCGTTGAGCTTCGTCGAGTTCGCCTTCACGTATGCGATGAACTCCTTGAGGTCCTTCGCCGGGAAGTCCTTCTTCGCGACGATGACGATCGGGGTGCCCGCGGCGAGGCCGATGGGCGCGAAGTCCTTCCTCGGATCGTACTTGAGGTCCGGGTACGCAGCGGGCGCGGCGCCGTGCGTCCCCATGTGCCCCATCATGATGGTGTAGCCGTCGGGCGGGGACTTGGCGGCGCGCCCGATGCCCGTCGTCCCGCCGGCGCCGGCGACGTTCTCGATCACGATCTGCTGCCCGAGCGTGCGCGACATGTGATCCGACACGATGCGCGCGACGACGTCGGTCGGCCCGCCCGCCGCGAACGGTACGATCATGGTGATGTTGCGCTCGGGGTACTTCGCCTCGACGGTGCCGGGCGAGAGCAGCGCGAGCGCGAGGGCAAAACCGGCGAGCAACGGCTTCGAGTTCCACATGGTCTTCTGTCCTCCGGGGACGCGGGTACGCTTCACTCCTGGAACACCTCCTCGCGGCGGCGCCGCACCGTGGGCGCGACCGCGACGCACAGCACGAGGACGGCGAGCGCGAGGAGCGCCGCGCTCACCGGCCGCTGGACGAACGTCGCGAGGTCGCCGCGGGCGATGGCGAGCGCGCGCCGCAGGTTCTCCTCCATCAGCCGTCCGAGCACGTACCCGAGGAGCATCGGCGCGGGCTCGAACCCGAGCTTCGCGAGCGCGTACCCCGCGACGCCGAAGCCCGCGGTGAGGAGCACGTCGGTCGCCGAGTTGTTCACCGAGTAGATGCCGATGCAGCAGAAGAGGAGGATCGCCGGCACCATGAGGCGATACGGCACCCGCAGGAAGCGCACCCACACCCCGATGAGCGGGAGGTTGATCACGAGGAGCATGAGGTTCCCGATCCACATGCTGGCGATGAGGCCCCAGAACAGCTGCGGGTTCCGCGTCATGACGAGCGGGCCCGGGACGATGCCGTGGATCGTCATCGCCCCGACCATGAGCGCCATCACCGCGTTCGGCGGGATGCCCAGCGTGAGGAGCGGGATGAACGACGTCTGCGCGCCGGCGTTGTTCGCCGACTCCGGCCCGGCGACGCCCTCGATCGCGCCGCGGCCGAAGCGGCCGGGCTCCCGCGCGAGCTTCTTCTCGAGGGCATACGACGCGAACGGTCCGAGGACGGCGCCGTTCCCGGGCAGGATCCCGAGCGCCGCCCCCACGACGCTGCCGCGCACGATCGGGCCGGCCGAGGCGCGCAGGTCGGCGCGCGACGGCAGCAGCCGCCCGATCGGCGCCTGCACGACGTCGCGCTGCTGGTCCGCGTCGAGGTTCCTCATCACCTCGGAGAACCCGAAGATGCCCATCGCGAGCACGGCGAAGTCGACGCCGTCGGCGATCGCGTCCCACCCGAACGTCATGCGCTCGGCGCCCGTCTCGAGATCGGTGCCGACGGTCGAGAGCAGGAGCCCGAGGAGGAGCATCGCGAGCGCCTTCGGGATCGAGCCGCGCGCGAGGACGATGGCGAAGACCAGCCCCGTCACCATGAGCGAGAAGTACTCCGCCGGCCCGAAGACCTGCGCGATGCGCGTGAGCGGCGTCGCCAGCGCCGCGATGATGACCGTCGAGACGCACCCGGCGAAGAAGGAGCCGATGGCGGCGATGGCGAGCGCCGCGCCGGCGCGCCCCTGCTTCGCCATCTGGTGACCGTCGAGCGTCGTGACGACCGCGGTCACCTCGCCCGGGATGTTCACGAGGATCGCCGACGTCGACCCGCCGTACTGGGCGCCGTAGTAGATGCCCGCGAGCATGATGATCGCGCTCACGGGGCTCATCCCGAAGGTGACCGGGAGGAGCATCGTGATCGTGGCGATGGGCCCGACGCCGGGGAGGACGCCGATGAGCGTCCCCACCACGCATCCCACGAACGCGAGCCCGACGTTCGCCGGCGAGAGCGCGACCGAGAAGCCCAGGGCCAGGTTGGAGAAGAGCTCGCCCATCGTCAGAGCACGACCACGCCGGGGATCACCAGGATCGGGATCGGGAGGTGGAGCGCGTAGCGGAAGAGGAGGACGCAGAACGCCGTGAGGGCGGCGCCGAAGATCGCGAGCTCCTTCACGCGCGCGTCGGGCGACGCCGCCCCGGTCACGAGCGACACGAGCGGCCCCGCCACGACGAGGCCCGGGGAGCGGATGGTGAGCGCGAACGCGACCACGCCCGCCGTGATGTAGAGCGGGCCGCGCAGCGACCAGCGGGCGAGCGGCTCGCCATCGCGCAGCAGCGCCCAGGCGGCGAGCGCGAGCCCGATGACGAGGATCAGGATCGCGACGGCGCGCGGCATGAGCCCGGGCCCGATCGCCCGCAGCGTCCCCTGATCGAGCGGGCTGCTCGCCCACAGCCCGAACGCGGAGAGCGCGACGAGGCTCAGGCCCGCCGCGAGATCCTGGGGTGCGCGGATGGTGCGCCGTCTCGTCGGGTCGGAGCGCATCTCGATCGAGATGAGCCACCGCGCCCGGTGGGACCCGCATCGTTTGGGGCGTACGGAATCCGGCGACGCGCTCGGTCGGCGCGCCGCGGCGCGTCGTGACGCACTGTACAATCGGAGCATGCGCCTCACCGCCCGCGGCTGCGCCGCGCTCGCCCTCCTCTCCTTCGCCCGCGCCGCCGGCGCCGCCGAGGCCCCGCCCCTCGGCGCCTACGACGTGAAGCTCGACGAGACGTCGGTCTCGGGCATCTCGTCGGGCGCTTACATGGCGGTGCAGCTCGCCGTCGCGCGCTCCGCCATCGTCGTCGGCGTCGGCGCGCTCGCGGGCGGCCCGTACGCGTGCGCGCAGGGGAGCGTCTCGACGGCCCTCGGCGCGTGCATGCTGGGGCCGCCGCCGGACGTCGCCGCGCTGCGCGGGCTCGCAACTCGCGACGCGGCGGCCGGGAAGGTGGACGACCCCGCGCTCCTCGCGCGGCAGAAGGT
>JBJMQK010000571.1:0-3095 GCA_045802735.1 Anaeromyxobacteraceae bacterium
CGGTCGCCGCGCCCGCGCCGGTGCCCGTCGCGGCGCCCGCCGAGGGCGTGGCTGCGGCTGCGCCGGATCTCTCGCTCGTCGCAGCCGAGAAGGAGCGCGCCGACAAGGCCGAGGCGAAGCTCGTCGAGGCGCGGAAGCGCATCGCGGATCTGGAGAAGGACCTGAAGGGCGCGCGCGGCCGCCTCGAGACCGAGAAGCGCGTCTATATCGTGCAGAAGGGCGAGCTCGAGCTGGCCCAGGATCGCCACGCCGAGCTGCGCCGCCGCTACGACGCGCTCAAGAAGGACCACGACGAGCTCGTCGAGGCGGTCCGCCAGGCGGCGCAGGAGGACCGCCGCCTCGCCGACGCCGACGCGAAGGCGAGCGCGTCCGCCGCCCGCGCCGGGGACGAGCCGGAGAAGCCGGTCGAGGGCTCGAGCGCGGCCTGACTCGCTGTCCACGGGCCGAGCACTCTGAGCGTAGCACCCGCGGAGCGGGTGCGGAGTCGAAGGATGGTCTACTTCAGCGCGTTCGCGAGCAGCTTGTAGATCGACGCGAGATCGCGGAACGCGCCGAGCACGTCGCCCACCGCGAGGCTGCGCGCCTCCTCGGCGCTCCATGCGACGCCCACGTCGAGGCCGCTCGTGCCGTTGCGCTCGCCGAGCGGCTCCGCCACCTCCTTCCAGAACGCGGGCGAGTGCGCCGGCGCGAGCTCGGGCAGCTCCTCGTAGTCCCAGCCCGCGTAGCTGCGGAGCTTGCGGAAAGGCTTCCCCTTCCGCGCGAGATTCTGCGCCTCGCGGAGGAGCGCGGCGCGGAGCGCGACGGCCCGATCGGCGGACGACCGCGCCGCGACGCGCGCGTGGAGGTGGGCCCGCGTGACCGCGAGCGCGAGGAAGGGGACCCGCAGGTAGCCCTTGTCCGTCGCGCAGAACGCGACGAAGACCTCCTCGGGCGGGAACCCCTTCCGGCGCTGGACGCGGCCGGGGTAGGGGAGGAGCGGGGCCCCGGCGACGCGGGAGAGGCCGGCCGCAAGCCCCCCGGCGACCGCCGCGAGCGCGGGGAGGAGCGTGCCCTCGAGCGCGTCGGCGCGCCCGTCGGGATCCGCGATGCGGAACAGGGCGAACTCGTCTGGTCCGATGCCGAGCCCCGCCATCCGCAACCCCTCGGGACTGCGATTTGCGGCCATCTTACCATGCGCCGTTGACTGCTCGATATCGGCTGGTAAGGTTCCGCACTTCCATGCAGAAAGCGGAGCGTCTCCTCGATGTCGCGGCCTTCCTGCTGCGCGCGGCCGAGCCCGTGTCGTGGCGGGAGATCCAGGAGCACTTCCCGGCCGACTACGGCGGCTCCGAGGACGCCGCGATCCGCAAGTTCGAGCGCGACAAGGCGGAGCTGCTCGAGATCGGCATCCCGGTGCGCTGGGTGGCGGGCGACGAGGATCTCACCGCCGGGTACGTCATCGACAAGGACGAGTTCTACCTGCCGAACCTCGACCTCGCGCCGGAGGACCTCGCGCTCCTCTACCTCGCGGGGTCGGCGGCGCTCGCGCAGGGCGCCTTTCCCTACGCGAAGGACCTCGCCCACGCCCTGAACAAGCTCTCGTTCGCGGCGCGCGCGCCGGGCGCGTCGGAGACGGCGGCGCTCGCGGCGCGCGACCTCTCGCGCGGCGACGAGGGTGAGCTCGCGCGCCCTGGCGATGGCGGCGCCGTCGCGGCAAAGCTCGAGGTGCTGTCGCAGGCGGTCGCGACGAAGAAGCGCGTCCACCTCTCCTACGAGGGCGCCGAGCGCGGCGCGCGCACCGAGCGCGACGTCGACCCCTACGGCCTCTACCAGTCGGGCGGCGCCTGGCTCCTCGTGGGGCACTGCCACCTGCGCAGGGCGCTCAGGACGTTCCACGTCGCGCGCATCGCGGAGCTGGCGCTGAACCCGTCCGCGCCGCGCACCGCCGACTTCAAGGTGCCGAAGGAGTTCGAGCTGCGCGAGCTCGCGACGCGCGAGATCTGGGAGTACGCGGTCGAGGCTCCGGTGCGCTGCACGGTGCGGCTCGAGCCGCCGATCTCGCCCGAGGCGCGCGCGTCGTTCGGCCCGCGCGCGACGGTGCGCGAGGAGGAGGGCGGGCTCACGGTCGAGGTGACGGCCGAGAACCCCGAGGCGCTCGTGCGCCACGTCCTCTCGCTGGGCGAGCGCGCCGAGCTGGTGGCGCCGCCGCGCCTGCGCGAGCGGGCGCGCAAGATCCTCGCCGAGCTGGCGCGGAGGACCGCCGCGTGACGGCCGCGAAGAAGCCACGGGTCGACAAGGCCGCCGCCGCGCCCGCGTCGAAGGACGCGCGCGAGCGGCTGAAGCGCCTGCTCTTCCTCGTCCCGTACGCGGTGAAGCACCCGGGAATCCCGGTGAAGGACCTCGCGGCGAAGTGCGGCATCGGCGAGAAGGAGCTGCTCGACGACCTCGACTTCCTGCTCGGCGTGGGCTGCCCGCCGTTCGCGCCCGACGACTTCCTCGACCTGTACGTCGAGGGCGACAAGGTCTTCGTGGCGCTGCACCAGAGCTTCTCGCGGCCGCCCCGCTTCACCGAGAGCGAGGCGGCCGCGCTCGCCGCCGCCGCGGAGGCCCTCGGCGGCGAGGGCCGCGCGCGCGCGGTGAAGGCGCTGCGCGACCTCGTGCCGAAGGACCGCCGCGCCTCCTTCGACGAGCTGGTGGGGCGCATCTACGCCGGGTCGCCGCCGGCGAAGGACTCGGTCCTCGGGAAGCTCCAGCGCGCCATCGCCGAGCGCCGGGAGGTGCAGCTCCGCTACTTCACCGCCTCGCGCGACGCGGAGAGCGACCGCGTGGTGCAGCCCTGGACGCTCGCCCAGCGCTTCGGCCACTGGTACCTCTACGGCTTCGACGCGGCGCGCGGGCGGGCGCTGCCGTTCCGGCTCGACCGCATCGCCGAGTGCGCGCTCGCGCCGGGCCGCTTCGACCCGCCGCCTGCGTCGCAGCTCGCGAAGGCGCGCCTCTTCTCGGAGGCGCGCGGCGAGCCGGTGCGCATCCGCCTCGGGCCGCTCGCCGCCGCCTGGGCGCTGGCGCGGCCGGGGCTCGCGGTCCTCGAGCGCAGCGGGGACGGCGGGGCGGTGGTC
>JBJMQK010000579.1:0-11054 GCA_045802735.1 Anaeromyxobacteraceae bacterium
CAGCGACGTCGCCGAGCCCGCCCGAGCCGCCCTCGCCGCCGAACACCGCGCCCACCGCGCCGCCGCCGCGCGCCGCGGGCCCGAGCGCGCCGAGCACGCGGAGGAGGCCCTTCCCCTGCACCGCGCGCGCGATCGCCGCGCCGCGCGCCGCCTTCCTGGCGGCTGCGCTCGCCTCGCCGCGATCGCCGGCCGCCTCGCCGTCGCCCTCGCCGCCCTTCTTCTCCGGCTTCGCCTCCTCGACCTTCTTCTCCGCGGCGTCGCCGTCTCCCTTCTTCGGCGCCTCGGGGGCCGCGGCCGGCTCCGCCCGCCGCTCCGGGATGAGGAGCTTCGCGAAGCGGTCGGGGATCTCCTCGATCGTGACCTCCTCGCGCACCGGCGCGCGCGCGAGCCCTGCGTAGGCCGACACGTGCAGCGCGAGCGAGGCGACGAGCACGAGCACGAAGACCGGGTCCATGCTGCGGAACCGGTTCCCGCGCGCCGCGCGCGGCAGCGTCGGGCGCGGCGGATCGGGCGGCGGCCGCACGAACTGGAAGAGGACCGTGACCTCGCCGAGGCGCGCTCTTCCCCACTGATCCTCGCGCACCGGCAGGACGTGGACGTCGCCGTCGCGCTTCGCGAGGCCCTCCGCCGCCAGCGCGCCGAAGTCGGTCGCACCGGCCGGCGCGTGGACGCGCCCGTCCATCGCGTCGTCGAAGGCGAGCGCGAACTCGCCGCCCTGCACGCGGAACAGGGTGAACGACTCCGGCAGGTCGGACTGCGGGACGACGAACGTGTTGCGCGGGCCGGTGCCGATGGAGACCGGCTCGCGCTTTCGCAGGAGCCGCTCCTCGACGATCTTGCCCCGCTGGATGATGCCGATCCGCAGGGCCTTGGCGTGGGCGCGCGCCATCCGGGCCTAGAACGGCTCTCGCTCGATCGCCTCGGCGATCTTGGGGAGGAGCGGGTCCGCGCGCTCGAGATCGCCGACGTTCAGGTTCGCGCGCGGCATGAGGAACATGGCCTGGGGCTTCTGGATCTTGCCCTCGACCTTCATCTCCTCGAGCCTGAGGATCTTGGGCTTCGGCGGCCCGGCCCGCTTCGCGGCCCTGGGCGCGCTCTTCGGTTCCGCGGCGGCGGTGGGGCTCGTGAGCGCCATCGTTAGCACGGCCGCGAGCGGTGCGACAACCTGTCCAAACCGCGTCATTTCGCCCCCTTCTGCCGCGCCTCGCGGGCGAGCCGCTTCTGCTCCCGGTCGAGCTGCGCCTGCGCCTCCTTGCGCCAGCGCGCAGCGGCGGGATCGGCCCCCGGCCGCGCGGCGTAGCCGTCGAGGAGCGCCACCGCCTTCTGGAGGCGATCGGACGCGGCGAGGCCGGGCTTCTCGCCATCGAGGTAGAGGAGCGCGAGGTCGTACTCGGCGTCGGCGAGCGCCGGCGCGAGCGCGAGCGCCCGCGAGAGCGCCTGCTCGGCGTCGTCGAAGCGCCCCATCCCACGGTAGGCGCTGCCGAGGGCGAGCCACGCCTCGGCGGCGCGCGGGCTCACGCGCACCGCCGCCTCGAGCGGCGCGACGGCGGCGGCGTGGTCCTCGGCGTCGACGAGCGCCGCCCCGTAGCTCACGAGCACCGCGGCGTCGCCGGGCGCGAGCGCGGCGGCCGCGCGCCACGCCTCGAGCGCGGCGGGGCGGTCGCCGAGCGCGGCGAGCACGAAGCCGAGGCGGTGCTGCACGGTCGCGTCGCGCGGGTCGAGCTGGCGCGCGTTCTCGAGGACCATGCGCGCCAGCTCCTCCTTGCCGCGCGCGTGATAGGCGCCGCCGAGCGCCGTCATGGCCGCGACGCTGCGCTCGTCGAGCGCGAGCGCGCGCCGCGCCTCGACCTCTGCGTCGTCGGGCCGGCCCGCGGCGAGGAGCAGCGCGGCGAGCGCGGCGCGGCGGTCGGCGTGCTTCGGCTCCGCGTCGGCGCGCGCGCGCAGCTCGGCCTCGGCGTCCTGTGCCCGGCCGGCGCGGACCCGGAGCCGGAGCGCGTTCGTGCGCGCCGGCTCGGCAGCGGGGTGGCCGGCGGGGACGGCGGCGTAGGCCGCGAGCGCGCCGTCGACGTCGCCTGCCGCCTCGTGCTCGCAGCCGGCGTCGAAGGCGGCCCAGGCGAGCGAAGGGTCGAGGGCGCGCGCGGCGTCGAAGTCGGTCGCGGCGGCGGCGTGCTGGTCGGCGCGAGCCTTCTCGACCGCGGCGGCGAAGAGGGCGCGGGCGCGCTCGGCGGGGGTGGGAGGGGGAGGGAGCGGTGGCTTTGCGGTGGAGCCTTCGCCCTTCGACTCCGCTCCGCTACGCTCAGGGCGAACGGAAGGGTTCGCGGTCGCGTTCGCGGTCGCGCCCTTCGACTCCGCTCCGCTACGCTCGGGGCGAACGGAGGAGGTCGGGGTCGCGCACGCGGCGAGCGCGGCCAGCGCCGCCATGGCGATCGCGCGCCTCACTTCGTCCCCTCCCCCGCCGCCTGCCGCTCCGCCGTCGCGGGGCCGTCCGGCGACGCGACGAGCGGGAGCGGCGAGAGGTCGTGCGCGAGCATCCTCACCTTGGGCTCCTTGAGGAGCGGGTACTCCTTCGGCCGATAGCGCGCGAGCGCCTCGGCGGTCCTGCGCGTCCATGCGTTCTTCACGTGCAGCTCCCGCGCGGCCTGGAGCGCCTGCGCGTGGATCTGCACCGCCTGATCCTCGTACGGCTGGGCGAACTGCGCGAGCTGGTCCTGGTAGGCGGCGAGGTACTCCTCCTGCCCGGGCGCCTGCAGCTCGGGCGGCACCGGCGCCTCGTACAGCGTCTGCGCGAGGCGCTCGAGCAGCGCCGCCTGGCGGTAGAACGCGGCCAGGATCCAGTCGGGGCGGCGGTAGCGCTTCACCTCGTCGTACGCAGGCGCGAGGCGCTTCAGCTCGGCGAGCTTTGCCTCGAGCGCCTTCCCGAGCTTCTTCGGGTTCGACGTGGGCGGCAGCTTCATCGCGTCGAAGCGCGCGAACTCGTACTCGGCGAGCTCGAAGCGCGCCTCGGCGGCGGCCGCCGCCGCGAGCGGCGCGGCGCCCGGGTCGAGCTTGCGGCGCGCGAACTCCGCGACGGCGGCCTCGAACGCCGCGCGCGCCGCCCGCTCGTCGCCGAGGGCGCGCTCCGCCCGCGCCAGCTTGAGCTGCGCCTGGACGACGAGGTCGCCCTCGCCGGAGCGCGCGAAGCGCCGCACGAGGTCCGAGAGCGCCTCCGCCTCGCGCCCGACCGCCCCCGCCTTCTCGTGCACGAGCGCGGCGTGGAAGAGCGTCTTGGCCGCGTCGGGCGCGTCGGGGTAGGCCTCGGCGTAGCGCGCGAACGCGCGCGCGGCCTCGGCGTAGCGCTGCAGGTTCTCGAGCGCCCGCGCCGCGTCGTAGAGCGCGTCCTTGCGCCGCGCCGATCTCGGATACCGCTCGACGAGGAGCAGGTAGCGCTCGACGGCCTTCTCGAAGTCGTAGGAGCTCTCCGCGTTCCAGGCGACGCGGAAGAGCGCCTCGTCGGCGAAGGTGCTCCCGGGGTACTCGGCGAAGATGCGCTCGTGGAGCCTGAGCGCGCTCTCGAAGCGGCGCGCGCCCTCGTGGCAGGTCGCCGCGTTGTAGAGCGCCTTGTCGGCGAAGGCGTGGCGCGGGTCCTCGGCGACGAGGGCGGTGAAGAGCTCCGCCGCCTCGTCCCAGCGCTTCGCCTCCATGAGCGCGAGGGCGCGGTTGAAGCGCCCGCCGAGCTTGAAGTCCTGCAGCGTCGCGCGGAGCGCCGGCGCCTTCGCGGCCTCGCTCGCCTGGAGGCGCGCGCTCGCCGCCTCCACCGCCGCCCAGTCCTTCACCGCGAGGTGGCTCTCGATGACGAGGTTCGCCGCAAACCCCGCGACCTCCGACGAGGGCCAGCGCGCCACGATCTCCTCGAAGCGGCAGCGCGCCTCGGCGAAGTCGTCGTGCGCGTAGTACAGCTCGGCCGCCTTGTAGGCGGCGGCGGGCGCCTTCTCGTGCGAGGGGAAGCGCGCCACGAACGCGTCCGAGTCGCGAACGAGCCCGGCGAGGAGCGGCTCGAGCGGCGCGGGGCTCCCCGGCGGCGTCGTGCGCTCCTTCGACGTGAGGACCCGGCGCGCCGGCAGAGCCCCGCCGCGCTCCGCGTCGGCGATCGCCGCGCTCCACGCCACCACCGCCGAGAGCGCCGCCTCCGCCTCGTGCGCCGCGTCGCGCGGGTCGTCGCGGACGGCGGCGTACGCGGCGGCGGCGCCGACGAGGTCGCCCGCGTGATAGAGCGCGTCGGCGCGCGCGTAGGCGAAGGCGTGGGCGTCGCGGCCGGCGGGAAAGCGCGCGAGCGAGTCGCCGTACAGCCGCGCCGCCGCGGCGTACTCCGGGCGCGCGAGGTCGTCCCGCCCCGAGGCCGCCTGCACCTGCGCCCGCTCGTGGTGGTAGGCCGCGGCGCGGGCGAGGCACTTCTCGACGAGGTCCTGCACCTCGGCCGCGAGCACCGGGTCGGCGCCGTTCTTCGCCCACCAGGCGCTCCCCTCGCCGTAGCGGAGGACGATCGCCTCGCGCTCCTTCACCTCGTCGTCGAAGCGCCGCTCGCGCGAGAAGGCGAGGACGACCTTCGCCGCCGCGCGCGGCGCGTCGGGCGACAGCGGGTCGGCGGCGACCGCGAGCTCGAACGCCTTCACCGCGTCGGCATGGCGGGTCTCCTCGAGGAGCACCTCGCCGAGGCGCGCGTAGATCTCGCGCTCGTAGGGGCGACCGCCGCGCGCCGCGAAGAAGGCCTTCGCGCGCTCCGGGCCGCCGAACGATGGGTCGGCGAAGCTCACGCCGACGTACTGCACCGCCTCGGGCCACATGTCGCCGCGCCCGGCCGCGCCCGCCGCCACGTCATGGTCGAGGAGGCGCGTGAACGCGTCGACGGCGTCGCCGAAGCGGTCCATCCGGTAGTACGTCCAGCCGAGCTTGTAGAGCGCGCGCGGGTGGAGCCGGTGGTCGGGCCAGGCGTCCACCTTCCGGTACGCCTCGATCGCGCGCTCGAGCGAGCCCGGGCGCGGGTCGTCGAAGGCGGCGTCGCCGAGCCGCACCCACGCCTCGGGTACGAAGGCGCTCGTCGGGAAGCGCTCGACGAGGACCTCGTAGGCGCGCTTCGCCTCCTCGCCCTGCCCCATCTCGCCGAGGCAGTAGCCGAGGAGGTACTGGGCGGCGTGGAGGTGCGGGTAGTTCGGGAACCCGGTCAGCATGCGCTGGTAGAGCGCGATGGCCTTCGCGAAGCTCTTCACCGGCTCCGGCGGCGGCTCGGCGCCGGCCGGCACCCGCCGCGCGTCGTCGCGCCACGCCGCGAGCGCGGCGGCGTACTCGTCGGCGGCGCGCTCGTAGTACAGCTCCGACAGCCGGAAGAGCGCGTCGGGCGTGTAGGCCGGGTCGTCGGGGTAGCGGGAGACGAACGCCTCGAAGCGCGCGATCGCCTCGCCGCGCTCGGCTCGCTCCTGTGCCTCGACCTTCCCGAGCTCCGCCTCGTACGCGTCGGTCACCGCGCGGCGGAGCGCGTCGCGGCGCGCGGCGCGCTCGTCGGTCTCGCGGCGGCGCGCCTTCTCGGCGTCGTCGGCCCGTCGCGCCTGCGCTGCCGCGCTCGCCGCGGCCGCGGCCTCTTCCGCGCGGCGCGGCGCCGGGGCGCGCGCCGCAGCGGGGCCGCGCTCGACGCAGGTCGCCGGAGCGTCCGCCCGCGCGCGCGGGACGAGCCCTGCGGTCGCGAGCGCGGCGGCGGCGGCGAGCGCGCGCCTCACCGCCGCGCCCCTTCCACGTCCACGTCGGCCGCCGCGAGGTCTCGCGCCTTCTTCGCCGAGAGCGCCTGGATCGCCTCGACCCGCTCGCGCTTCAACGTCCAGGCGACGTCGACGAGCCCCACGTCCGCCTCGCGCACGAGGCGCGACAGCTCGGCGCGCACGCCGCCCACCGCGGCCTCGACGGCGCTCGCGGCGACGGCGCGCGCCTCCGCCCGCGCCCGCGTGAGCTCGGCGACGAACGCATCGAGGCGGCCGCGCTCGGAGGCGACCTCTGCGGCGAGCGCGGCGGCGCGGTCGCGCGCGAGCGCCAGCGCGCGGCGCTTCGCCCGGTCGGCGCGAGCCTCGACCTCGCGGCCGCGGGCGCGGAGCCCGTCGAGCGCGTCGGCGCGCGCGCGGGCGGCGCCGTCGAGCGCGGCCCGGGCGGCGGCGAGCAACTCCGCCTCCCGCGCGAGCGCCGCGCGCAAGCCATCGCGGCGCGCGTCGTCGGCCGCGCCGCCGCCCCCGGCCCCGGCGGCGTCCTCGGCCCGGACCGCCTCGGCGCGGAGCGCGGCGACCTCGCGCGCGTACCCCGCGGCGATCCCGGCGTGGGCCGAGAGCTCCGCCAGCACCTCGCGCCGCGCGACGACGTCCCGCGCGGCGGCTCCGCCCTTCGACTCCGCTGCGCTCCGCTCAGCGCGAACGGACGGGGGGGCGCGCGGCGCGACCGGGTCGCTCGCACCGGAGGGGACCGCGCGGCGCGCGAGCCAGCCCTCCGTCGCGAGGACCGCGTCGCGCTCGCCGGCGGCCTCGAGCGCGAGCGTGGCGAGCCTCGCGCCGGCTGCCGCCGCGCGGCGCCGGCGCGCCTCCCTCCGGGCGGCGACCGCCTCCGGGGTGGCCGGCAGGGCCGCCGCGGCGGCCTCGGCCGCCTCACGCGCAGCGCGCGCCGCGCGGTACGCCTCGCCCGACGCCAGGGAGGCCGGGTGGAGCTTCGCCTCCGCCGCGGCGAGGACCGAGGCGAGGCGCAGCGCCGCCGTCTCGGCGGCCTCTGCGCGGGCGTACGCCGCGTCGAGCGCCGGCGAGGCGCCCGCGCCCCAGCGCTCGCGCGCCGCACCTTCGAGCCGGGCCGCGCCGCCCCGCGCCTCGCCCGCCGCGGCGAGCGCCGAGTCGGCGGTTCCGATGACTGCGACGGCGCGCGCCACCTCCGGGCGCGCCGCCGCCCAGCGCGAGGCCACGGCGGGGAGCGCCGCCTCGTCGCGCGCGCCGCGCGCGATCGCGTCGGCGGCGGAGAGCGCGGCGTCGGGGGTGGCGAACCGCTCGGCGAGGTCGTCGCGCAGCGGCGCCCAGCCGTCGACGACCCTCGCGTAGGTCGCGGCCGCGTCGCGGTAGCGGCCGAGCCGGAGCGCGAGGTGCGCCTCGAGGAGCGTCGCCCGCGGCGCGAGGAGCGGCGCGTCGGCCACCTCGCCCAGGATCCCTGCGGCGCGCAGCGCCTCGTCGTGGCGGCGCGCCCGGACGTCGGCCCACGCGCTCTCGTAGAGCGCCTCCTCGTAGCGCGGCGACTCCGGAGGGATCGCGGCGTACCAGGCGAGCGCGCCCGGCGCGTCGCCGCGCTCGGACGCGACGCGCCCGAGCGCGAGCAGGCACTGCTCGCGGACCGCGGCGGCGCGCGCGTCGGCGGGTGAGAGGCGGGCGCAGCGCTCGAAGGCGGCAGTGGCCTCCGGGAGCGCGCGCGCCGCGGCGTGCAGCGCGCCCTCGAGGTAGGTGGCGGCGCCGTCGTACGGCGCGGGGACGGCGCGGAAGGCCGCGAGGCGCTCCGCCGAAGCGAGCTCCGGCCGGTGGTACGCGGCCTTCGCGGCGAGGTAGAGCGCCCCGGCGGGTGGCGCGCCGCCGTGCGCCTGGCGGACGCGGTCGAACGCCTCCGACGCCTCGCGCCAGCGGCGCAGGGCGACGAGCGCGTCGAGGACCCGGAGTGACGCCTCGCGTTCGCGCGGTGGCGACGGCGACGCAAGCACCTCGCGCAAGGGCGCGAGCGCCGCGGCGGGGCGGCCGGCGCGCGAGAGCGCCTCGCCGTGCGCGTACAGCACCTCGAGCCGCCGCGCCGGGTCTGCGAGCGCGTCGCCCTCGACCGCCACCGCGAGCAGCTCCGCCGCCGACGCCCACTCGCCGCGCGCGAAGCGCTCCTCGCCCAGGGCGAGCGCCCGCGCCGCGACCGAGGGCGGCGGCGCGGTCGCGCGGTCGACGTCGGCCTCGGCCTCTCCGAGCCGCGCCTCGAGGACCGTGAGCTCGCGCGCGGCCGCCGCGGCGGCGTCCACCTCCGCGCCGCGCGCGGAGGTGGCGGCCCCTGCGAGCGCCGCCGCGAGCGCGAGCTGTGCCGCGCGTCGCCTCACCGCTTCACGGCCCCTGCGGGCGGCGCGGCCGGAGCCTCGGCGCGCGCCGCGACGTCGTGGCGCAGCGCCGGGCGATCCTCGAGCCTCGTCGTGAGGCCGCCCTTCTCGAACCCGGCGACGTTCACGGTCGTGACCTCCGCGGCCCTGGCGTCGAACGGGAACGACGACTCGACGTCGAAGCGCGGGGCGTCCTTGCCCTTGCCGCGGTAGACGAGGCGCACCGCGAGCTGGTGCCGCCCCGGCGCGAGCCGCCCGGCGAACACGTCGAGCTGCGAGCGCCGGTCGAGCGCCCCGCCGTCGTCCACCTCGTGGAACACCGGCGCGCCGTCGAGCGCGAAGGTCGCCGACTCGAGGACGTAGGACGCGCCCATCTCGTTGCGGTGCACGACGACGAGCTTCGCGCCGGAGGCGAGATCGCCGCCGACGACCATGTCCTGCAAGGTGGCGAGGCGCGCCTTCGTCCGGAGCACCTTGTCCTCGAGGGCGTCGACGCGCTCCTCGATCCCCCGCAGCCGCGCGTCGAGGTCCTCGGCGGCCGGGCGCGGCTCCGCGGGGCCGGCGCCGACCCCGAGCGCCAGGGCGGGCGCGACCCATGAGAGGACAGCGAGCAGGCAAGAGCGGCGCATAAGGGCCCTCGCTTCCGGGGGCTGCCCCGGTGATTCCGGTGAGCGGAGGCGCGTTTATACCATCCGCGTGGGACGTTTCGTAGGTCCCGCCCGACCCGGCAAGGTGTGCGGTGCGCCCACACGGGCGCCTCCCGGCGCACCTCGAGGAGCTGACGCATGGTGGACGAGCGCATCGCGGGCACGGCGCCGGAGCCCGCGCCCGCGGCGATCACCACGACCGACGCGGGAACGGCGAAGCGCCGATCGATCCGGCCCCTCGTCGTGCTGCTCGCGATCGCCGCGGCGCTCCTCGCGTACGTCGTCTGGCCGTTCCGGGGGCCGCTCTTCATCGCCGCGGTCCTCGCGGCCGCGTTGCAGCCGTTGCTCCGGCGCACCGTCTCCCTCCTTCGCGGGCGCCGCCACCTCGCCGGCAGCCTCATCACGCTGGGTGTGCTGGTGGTGCTCGTCGCGCCGTTCGCGACGATCGTGGGCTTCGCCACGCAACAGATCGTGGCCGGGCTCACCTTCCTCCGCGACGAGGTGGGGGTGAGCTCGGTGGACGAGCTGACGCGCGCGAACCTGCCGCCGGCCGCGCAGCACCTCCTCGACCGCGGGCTCGCCCTCGCCCACGTCTCGCGCGAGGGGCTCGCCGGCTACGTCGACAAGGCGCTGGCGTGGGCGGAGCACGCCGCGCCAGGCCTCCTCGCCGCCTCCGGCGAGGCGGCGTTCCACACGGTGATCCTCCTCGGCGGCTTCTACTTCCTGCTCCTCGACGGGCCGCACGCGATCCAGTGGCTCGCCGACGTCTCGCCGCTCCGCAAGGCGCAGACGCGCGAGCTCATCGAGGAGTTCCGGCGGGTCGCCGTGGCGACGCTCGTCGGCACGGTGGCATCGGCGGTGTTCCAGGGCGTCGCCGCGGGCATCGGCTACGCCATCAGCGGCGTGCCGCACGCCGTGTTCTTCGGCCTCATCACCGCCGTGGCCTCGTTCGTCCCCGTCGTGGGGACGCTCGTCGTCTGGGTGCCGGCGTGCGGCCTCCTCGCGGCGACGGGGCACACGGTCGCCGCCATCCTCCTCGCCGCGTGGTGCCTCGTCATCGTCGTGGGCGCCGAGCACGTCGGCAAGCCGATCCTCCTCCACGGCCAGGCGGAGATGCACACCGGGCTCGTCTTCCTCGGGCTGCTCGGCGGCATCGAGATGTTCGGGCTCATCGGCGTCCTCGCCGGCCCGCTCGTCATCGCCTTCTTCCTGGCGATGGCGAAGATGGCGCAGCGGGAGCTCGCGCCGGGCGCCGAGGCGCGCGCGAACGGGGCCGGGTCGGCGTAGGCGTAGGCGGAGGTGCTACCCGCCGGCGCTGCGCCGCAGCTCGGTGAGCACGAGCTTCGCCACGTTCTTCAGCGTGTCGAAGACGCCGACGCCGGTCGGTGCGACCGCGGCGAAGTCGGGGACGCCGCGCGGGTTCAGCGCCCTGCGCAGCTCCTCGACGGCGACGGCGTTCGGCAGGTCTCGCTTGTTGTACTGGACGACGTACGGGATGCGGTCGAGGTCGTAGCCCTGCTCGGCGAGGTTCGTGCGCAGGTTCTCGAGCGACTCCTGGTTCGCCTCCATGCGCTCCATCTGCGAGTCGGCGACGAAGACCACGCCGTCGACGCCCTTCAGGATGAGCTTGCGCGAGGCGTCGTAGAAGACCTGGCCCGGCACCGTGTACAGGTGGAAGCGCGTCTTGAAGCCGCGGATCTCGCCGAGGGAGAGGGGCAGGAAGTCGAAGAACAGCGTGCGCTCGGTCTCGGTCGCGAGGGAGATCATCTTCCCCTTCGCGTCGGGGTTGGTGCGCTCGTAGATGTACTGAAGATTCGTCGTCTTCCCGCAGAGACCCGGGCCGTAGTAGACGATCTTGCAGTTGATCTCGCGCGCCATGTAATTGATGAAGCTCATCGATCGACTCTCCCCTCAGTCGTTGAAGAGGTTGTCGATGTCTTCATCGGTGATCTCCGCGAACGGCGAGTCGGCCCCCGGCTCCTGCACCTTCTTCAGCAGCGCTTCGAAGATGTGATTCAGCTCTTCGCTCGCCTTGCGCACCCGGAGGCGCACCAGGCCGAGGCTCGACTTCGAGTCGAAGATGACGACCAGGATCACCCGGTTGCCGACCAGCTGGATGTGGATGTTCGCCTTCTCGCCCTCGTGGAACTGGGTGGCGAACTCGTTCTCCTTGAGGAGCTTTGCCATGCCCCCGGTCGCGGCGATGTTGCCGGCCGTCAGAGAGGCGAGCGAGGTGGTGTCGAGGTTGTCGACGTCTCCGCTCGCCGCGATGAGCTGTCCGTTCTTGTCGACGATGAAGA
>JBJMQK010000599.1:0-2538 GCA_045802735.1 Anaeromyxobacteraceae bacterium
GAAGACGTCCGGCCGGGCGCGGCCGACGGTGCGCACCGCCTCGGCGTCGCCGCGGAAGTCGGGGGTGAGCACCTCGACGAGCAGGCCGGGGATGTCCTTCAACCGCCGGATGGCGTCGGCGAAGTGGGCCGCGCCGCCGTCCGGCAGGTCGTCGCGGTCCACGCTCGTCACGACGATGTAGTCGAGGTGCAGCTCGCGGATGGCGTCGGCGAGGTGGCGCGGCTCGTCGGGGTCGAGCGGCGGCGGGTGCGCGGCCGTCTTCACGTTGCAGAAGCGGCAGCCGCGGGTGCAGACGTCGCCCATCAGCATGACGGTCGCGGTCCCGCCGCCCCAGCACTCGCCGACGTTGGGGCAATGCGCCTCCTCGCACACCGTGTGGAGGCGCAGCGCCCTGAGCGTGTCCTTCACGTGCTGGTAGCGCTCGCCACCGGGGAGCGAGACGCGGAGCCACGACGGCTTCCGCGCGTTGATGGGCAGCCCGCCGGCCCGCAGGCGCTCGGCGGCTTCGCCGCGCCCGCGCAGGCCCTCCTCCGCGTCAGGGGACAGGACGGGCAAGCTCTTGTGCGGCGTTCGCTCCATGGAGGCTCCGGCGGTGAGAAGGTGCGCACCGCCGACGCGGTTCGGCCTGCTTTTATCGTGCGCAGCGCCGGTGCGCCCGGCCGCCTGTCGAAACGGGGCTGCCATGTTATCGTCCTTTGCGGTGAACGAACCGGCAGGCGTGAACGTGGCCCCCCGGAGGGCACTCGACAGCCCGGACACGTCCGTGGCGCCGACGCGCGTGCTCATCGTGGACGATGACGCGGTGGTCCGCGACGTCATCGGGGTGCTCCTCGGCGAGGAGGGCTACGTCTGCGCGACCGCGACCTCCGCCGAGCAGGGCGTCGAGCTGGCCCGTGCCTCCGACTTCCACCTCGTGCTGTGCGACATGAAGATGCCCGGCCGGGACGGCCTGTGGCTCCTCGATCGCATCCGCGCGGAGCAGCCCACGACCGCGGTCATCATGCTCACCGCCTTCGGCGACACCGAGGCAGCGGTGGAGTGCCTGCGCCGCGGCGCGGTGGACTACCTGCTCAAGCCGCCCAAGGTCACCGAGCTCGTGCGCTCGATCGAGCGCGCGCTCGCGAAGCGGCGGCTGGAGCTCGCGCGCCAGCGCTACCGGACGAGCCTCGAGCGCCGTGTCCGCGAGAAGACCGAGGAGCTGTCGCGGGCGCTGCGCGACATCGAGGCGGCGTACGCGAGCACGCTCTACGCCCTCGTCGCCGCGCTCGACGCGCGCGAGCACGAGACCTCCGATCACTCGCAGCGCGTGGTCCGCTTCACGCTCGCGATCGCGGACCGGATGGACGTCCCGGCGCCGCTGCGCCCGGACATCGCCCGCGGCGCGCTCCTCCACGACATCGGCAAGATCGGCGTGCCCGACGCCATCCTGCTGAAGCCCGGGAAGCTCACGCCGGGGGAGTGGGACGAGATGCGGCGCCACCCGCAGACCGGCTTCAAGATGCTGGAGTCGATCCCGTTCCTGTCGGTGCCCTCGGAGATCGTGCTCACGCACCAGGAGCGATGGGACGGCGGCGGCTACCCGCGCGGCCTCGTCGGCGAGGCGATCCCGCTCGGCGCGCGCATCTTCGCCATCGCCGACACGCTCGACGCGATCACGAGCGACCGGCCCTACCGCAAGGGATCGCCCCTGGAGGCGGCGCGCGAGGAGATCCGGCGCTGCAGCGGCATCCAGTTCGATCCACGCTGCGCGGAAGCGTTCCTGTCGCTCGAGCCCCGCCTCCTCGACTCGCTGCGGCGCCCCTCCGCGCGCCTGGCCTGAGAGTCCGGGAGGCCGTGGCGATGGGGTGCAGCGCGCGTTAGGCGTCCGGGGCCACCCCCGGAGGACACACCGCATGACGCTACGCATCACAGGCGCCCTGGGCGCGCTCACCACCGTCGCCGCGCTCGCGCTCGGCCTCGCGCCGGCGCTCGCCGCCGACGGCTTCAAGGAAGTGAAGGTCGACGAGGTCGCGGCGATGCTCGGCCAGCCCGACGTGAAGGTGTTCGACGCGAACCCGCCCGACCTCTGGGAGAAGAACCACCTCCCTGGCGCGACGTTCATCGGCGACAAGAAGCTCGCGACGCTGCTCCCGGCGGACAAGGAGACGAAGCTCGTCTTCTACTGCGCCGGCCCCAAGTGACACGCGAGTCACGCGGCGGCCCGTGAGGCGGCCAAGCTCGGCTACAAGAACGCGTCGGTGATGCCCGAGGGGATCAGCGGCTGGGTGAAGGCGGGAAAGCCCGTCGAGAAGGGCGACAAGAAGTCCTGAGCTCGACTCCGTCCTTCGACTCCGGCGCTTCGCGCCTACGCTCAGGATGCACGGATACTGGATCCGCGCACCCTGAGCGTTGGACCCGCGGAGCGGGTCCGGCGTCGAAGGGCCCGCTACGGCACGACCTGCAGCGGCTTCTGCGCCGCCTCGGCCTCCGCCTTGGCGGCGGCCTCGGCGAGGTGGGTGTGGATCTTCATCGAGCAGAACTTCGGGCCGCACATCGAGC
>JBJMQK010000050.1:0-2548 GCA_045802735.1 Anaeromyxobacteraceae bacterium
TCTCGATCTCCTCCGGGCGGAGCGCCACGCCGGAAGCGGCGAGCTTCTGGATCATCTCCCCCATGCGCACGCGCCGCTTCTCCGCGAGGAGGTCCTCGAACTGCTGGAGGGCATCGCTCTCCGGGTCGACGAAGTGACCGAGGACGTGGATCTCGCGGCGGTCGAGGTGCACCGACAGCTCGATGCCGGGGACGAAGCGGATGCCGCGCGCCTCGGCAGCCGCGCGCGCGGCCGGCAGCGCGGCGATGGAGTCGTGGTCGGTGAGCGCCCACACCGCGACGCCTGCTGCGGCGGCCCTGGCGGCGACCTCCTCGGCGGGGTACTGCCCGTCGGACGCGAGCGAATGCGAGTGGAGATCGATGAACCGCGGGGGTGGGGTCATTAGGATCCTGTCGGCTGGTATCATATTCCGCGCGCCGCCGACGGCCCGGCTTTCGAGCCCTCCCCCGGTGCGCCAGGGTCGCGATGCAGCACGTCCTCAGGATCTCGCGAAAGATCGATTACGCGCTGCGCGCGATGATCTATCTCGCCTCGATCGACCGGGCAGCCGTGGTGCCGTTCCGGGAGATCGCACGGCAGATGCTCCTGCCGGAGGACTTCCTCGCGAAGATCCTGAAGACGCTCGTCGACCACGGCCTCGTGCGGTCGGCGCGCGGACCGCACGGTGGGTACACCCTCGCGCGCGCCGCGGAGACGGTGAGCGTGCTCGACGTCATCGAGGCGGTGGAGGGGCCGGTCGCCATCAACGTCTGCCTCGACGGCGAGGATCCCTGCGCCAAGGCGTCGGCCTGCACCATGGTCGACGTGTGGCGGCGCGGGCAGGAGAAGATGCTCGAGGTCTACCGCGACGCGAAGCTCTCGACGCTGGCGCTCCCGGCCGATGCCGAGGGCAAGGTCGGGTTCGTCCAGCTCCTCGCGCGCGGAGGGCCCGCGGCGACGTAGCCGGTCCTCCCCCTCGGTTTGCCCCGAGCGTGGCGCCGCAGGCGCCGAGTCGAAGCGCCCCGGTTGACCTTCCCCGCGCCCACCGCTAACTTCCGCGCCCGCCATGGCGCCCAAGACCCCGAAGCAGCTCAGGAAGCAGTACCTGTCGCGCCCGCCGGTCGAGCCGATGCGGCTGAAGCCCGGCATGACCGTCGAGGAGCTGGTCGGCGTCTACCGCAAGGCGGGCGCCTTCAACGGCGGGCGCCTCGCCGAGGCCTGCGACCTCTTCGGCCGGATGATCGACTCGGGCGCGACGATCGCGCTCACCGTCACCGGCGCCATGACGCCCGCGGGCATGGGCGGCGCGCTGCAGGCGATGATCGAGGCGGGCTTCGTCGACCTCATCATCTCGACCGGCGCGAACATCTACCACGACCTTCACTTCGCGTTGAAGCTGCCGGTGGTGCAGGGCCACTTCGCGGTGGACGACAAGGAGCTGTACCGCGCCGGGATCGAGCGCATCTACGATGTGTACATCACCGAGGACTCGCTCCTCGACACCGACGCCTTCGTGCGCGAGGCGCTCGAGAAGGCGCCGCCGGAGCTGCGCGGCCACATCTCGACGCCGCGGCTCCACCACTACCTCGGCCAGCTCGTGCGCCAGAACTCGAAGCTCCCCGAGAAGAGCTTCGTCGCCACCGCCGCCGAGTACGACGTCCCCATCTTCACCTCTTCGCCGGGCGACTCGTCGATCGGCATGAACGTCGCGGCCATGAAGCTGCGCGGCGGGCAGACGACGATCGACCCCGACCTCGACGTGCTCGAGTCGACGGCGATCGTGTACGACGCCGAGGTGAACGGCGTCGTCATCCTGGGCGGCGGCTCGCCCAAGAACTTCTACCTGCAGACGCAGCCGACGCTCTGGCAGATCCTCGACCTGAACCGCGGCGGCCACGAGTTCGTGCTGCAGATCTCGACCGACTCGCCGCAGTGGGGCGGCCTCTCCGGCGCGACGCCGTCCGAGGCGATCAGCTGGGGCAAGGTGCAGGCCGAGGGCATGAAGAACCACGTGGTGCTGTACTCCGACACCACCGTCGCCGCGCCGATCGTCTTCGCGTACGCGCTCTCCACCCGCAAGAAGCGGAAGCCGAAGCGGCTCTTCGGCCGGCTCCCCGAGATGTACGCGGCGCTGCAGAAGGCGCACGCGAAGAAGCACCCGGGCTCGGGGGCGATGCTCGAGGTGAAGGAGTCGGCGAAGACGAAGACGGTCGGGCCGGGGCGGGCGCTGCCGCGGAGGTAGCCGAGGTCGCCCGGCGTTACGACCACCTCCATGAACTTCGACCCCTCCGCCGCCGCGCTCGCCGGGTCGGGCATCTACGGGCTGCCGCACTCCGAGGAGGAGGCCGCGGTGGTCCTCGTGCCGGTGCCCTTCGAGGCGACCACCTCGTACGGCGGCGGCGCGGCGCGCGGTCCGGAGGCGATCCTCTCCGCGAGCCGGCAGGTGGACCTCTTCGACGTCGAGACGGGGCGGCCCTACGAGGCCGGCATCCACATGCTCCCGCTCCCGGAGCGCGTGCTCGCGCTCGATGCGGCGGCGCGGGCCGACGCGGCGCCGGTCGTCCAGGCG
>JBJMQK010000057.1:0-4732 GCA_045802735.1 Anaeromyxobacteraceae bacterium
ACCTCCGGACGACCGACCCCCAACGAAAAGGCGCGGCGACGGACCGGAGTCCGTCCCCGCGCCGACCCACCCCCGCTACGAAGCGGGTGCTACGCGACCTTGCGGGCCGAGACCGCGACCTCGGGCCGGTCCTTGCCGAGGACGATCGAGACGGCCGTGACCACGAGGACGATGGCGACGGTGATGCCGAGGTACAGGAGCCCGTCGGAGACGAGCGTCGAGGCCGCGGCGGCGGCGACCGGCGCCGCGACCCTCGAGTACACGGGGACGAGGAAGCTCAGCACGTTCGACTGCAGGTACGTCATGCAGGCGATGACGGTGGTGAGGATGATCGAGTGCTTGAGCGTGAACCGGAAGAGGTCCGGCTCCTTGCCCACGAGGCCGACGGCCGCGGTCGCGACGGCGAGCGACTGGGGCGAGATCATCTTGCCGCACACGCCGCCCGAGGTGTTCGCCGCGACCGTGATGACGGGGTCGACGCCGAGCTTCGTCGCGGTGACCTCCTGGAGCTTGCCGAAGAGGGCGTTCGTCGACGTGTCGGAGCCCGTCATGAGCACCCCGAGCCAGCCGAGGAACGGCGACACGAACGGGAAGGCCTTGCCGGTCGCCGCGAAGGCGTTGCCGAGCGCGTAGGCCATGCCCGCGAAGTTCATGATGTAGGCGAAGCCGAGGATCACCGAGATGGTCAGGATCGGGAACTTGAGGGACTTGAGCGTCTGGCCGAAGACCTGGAGCGCGACCTTGGGCGAGGCCTTCATCACCGGCATCGAGAAGAGCGCGGCGAGGAGGATGGCGGTGCCGGCGGCGGAGAGGACGCTGAGGCTGAAGGCGGCCGGCATGCCCTTCCCGGCGCGGATCACCATGCCGTCGAGGCCGGGGATCGGGAACTTGAAGAGCGAGAACTGGTCGAGCGCGGCCTTGACCGGCTTGATGCCCCAGGCGCCGACGAAGATCGAGAGGACGATGAACGGCGCCCAGGCGCGGAGGACCTGCCCACCCGTGTAGCGGAGCTTCGCCTTGCCCTCGCTCGGCGCCTCACCCGCGAACCGCCAGCTCTTCTTCGGGTGCCACACGCGCAGGAAGAGCGTGAGCGAGACGATCGAGGCGATCGACGCGATGATGTCGGGGAGGAGCGGGCCGAGGTAGTTCGAGCTCGCCCACTGCGCGATGGCGAACGAGGCGCCGGAGACGAGCGCCGCCGGCCACACCTCGAAGCCGCGCTTGAAGCCGGCCATCAGCACCACGAGGTAGAAGGGGATGGCGATCGAGACGAAGGGCAGCGTGCGGCCGACCATGGCGGAGATGGCGTTCTGGTCGATGCCCGAGACCTGCCCGGCGACGACGATCGGGATGCCGATGGCGCCGAAGGCGACCGGCGCGGTGTTGGCGATGAGGCAGATGCCGGCGGCGTAGAGCGGCTGGAAGCCGAGGCCCACCAGCATCGCGCCCGAGATGGCGACCGGCGCGCCGAAGCCCGCCGCGCCCTCGAGGAACGCGCCGAACGAGAACGCGATAAGGAGCGCCTGGAGGCGGCGGTCGTCCGTGATCGAGGCGAGCGAGTTCTTGAGGACCTCGAACTGCCCCGTCTTGACCGACATGTTGTAGAGGAACACCGCCGTCACGACGATCCAGGCCACCGGCCACAGGCCGAAGAGCATGCCGTCGACGGTGGCGAGGACGGCGAGCTTCGCCGGCATGTGGAACCCGGCGATCGCGACCGCGACGCCGATCGCGACGGCGCCCATCGCGGTGATGTGCCCCTTCATGCGCTTCACCGCGAGCGCCCAGAAGAGGAAGAAGAGCGGCACCGCGGCGAGCAGCGCGGACAGCGCCACGTTGCCTGCGGGATCTTGCACCATGTTCCAGGTCATGTTTCGGGTCTCCAGGGCGGCGCTGTGCGCGATGGCGGGGGTGGTTCGCCCTGCATCATCCACGGGGACGGCGCGGGCCCCCGGGGGAACAGGGCGAGCGGGCGCCGCGTGCGGTGAGCGGTCGAAACGCGGCGGCGAGCGGCGAGCGGCGAGCGGCCGCGCCGCGTCAAGCGCGCGTTACAGGCCGAGCGCGGCGCGCAGGCGCGACAGGTGCCGGCGGCTCACCGGGACCGTCTTCCCCGACTTCGTCTTGATGACGGCGAGGGAGTTCTCGGCGAGGTTGATCTCGTCGATGTGGTCGGCGTTCACGAGGAACTGCTTGTGGCAGCGCAGGAGCCCCGCGCGCGCCTCGAGCACGCTCAGGGTCAGCTCGGTGAAGTACTCGCCGCCCGCGCTCACGACGTAGACGCCCGCCTCGCTCGACTTCACGGACTCGACCTCGCTCACCGGGACGAGCTTGATCGAGCGCCCGGCGAGGCACGGGATGCGCTTGATCTCGGGGGCGACGAAGGCCGGCCGCGCGCCGCCGTGGCGCCGCGCCAGGAGCCGCTCGACGGTCTTCGCGAGCCGGTCCTTCTCCACGGGCTTCAGGAGGTAGTCGATCGCGCTCTTCTCGAAGGCCTCCACCGCGAACTCGTCGTACGCAGTGACGAAGACGGTGTCGGGGGCCGCCTCCGCGTCGATCATCCCCAGCAGCTCGAGCCCGCTCACGCCCGGCATCTGCACGTCGAGGAAGAGGACGTCCGGGCGCTCCTCGCGGACGGCCTTCAGCGCCTCGACGGCGTTGGCGCAGCGGCCGACGATGGTGAACTCGCCCGTCTCGACGAGGAGCCGCTCCAGCTCCTCGCGCGCGAGCGGCTCGTCGTCGACGATGAGGGCGCGCATCATGGTCGCAGGTTCCGGGTGCAGGGCTGCCGTCGCCCGCCGGCAGCGCGGACTCGTGGAAGATAGCACCCGCCCGCGCCGGAGTCGCCCTTCCGACCGAGCCCGTCGGGCAGGAGCGCCGCATCAGCTCGCCAGGCCGGCGCCGCCGCGGCGCGCCTCGCCCGTCGCCGGAGCGCGGTACCCGGCCGCGGCGTCGGCGACCGCCAGGACGCGCGCGGCGTAGAGGTCCGGCCCGAAGCGCTCGCGCACGGTCGCCCGCGCCTGCGCCGCGATCGCGCTCGCGGCGGCGCGGTGCGCCGGGTGCAGCGCCCAGCGCAGCGCGTCCTCGAGGGCTGCGGCGTCGCCCGCCGGCACGATGAGCCCGGTCTTGCCGTGCTCGACGTAGTCCCGCACGCCGAGGACGTCCGGGACGACGACGAGCTTCCCCATCGCCATGGCGTTGAGGTACGTCTGCTGGCCCGCGCTGCGGTCGCCGGTGCGGGCGAGCGCCACGACCACGACGCCCGCCTCGCGCAGCCCCGCCATGAACTGCGGGTGCGTCACGGGCCCGGCGTGGACGTTCGGCGGGAGCCCGCGTGCAGCGCCGAGGACGCGCGTGGCGATGGTGACGCGCGCGTCGAGGTGCGCCGCCGCCGCGAGGAGCGGCCGGTAATCGCGGATCGAGTCGCCCCCCGCGAAGACCCCGCCGTCGTCGCTCACCGGCGCGGCGAGATCCTCGTCGCTGGCCGTGAAGTAGAAGGGCGTGAACACCACCCGGTCCGGCGGCACCCCCCAGGTCGCGGGGAAGAGGCGCGCCTCGTCGCTCGAAAGGACGCAGTAGAGGACGCGCTCGCTGTCGATCGCGGCGAGCCCGGCCCGGCAGGCGAGGCGATCGGCGAGGCCGCGGCCGCGCGCCCAGGTCGCGTCAGTGAGGACGACCTTCGGCCCCGAGCGGCGCCGCGCCAGGAGAGCGGCCGCGCCGAGATCGGTCGCGCGCACCGCGCCGCCCGTTGCGCCGTCGAGCACGAGGACGTCGTACTCCGGGGCGCTCGCGACGAGGCGCGCGAGGAGCGCCCGCGTCGACATCTTCTCCCGATCGAGGACCTCGACCCGCGACATCCAGGCGGGGCGCCGCCACCAGTTGAGGGTGGTCAGGATCCGCGGCACCCGGCCGCGCGTGGGCGCCGCGTGGGCGAGAGAGAGGCGATCGTCGCGCATGGGGACCTTCGGCTGGCGCCGCGCTCTCCTGGCGGCTGCCCGGTTCCACGGAGAGTCGCCACGCTCGCGCGCGCGGGCCACGGCTCCGGCCCAACCGGTCGGCGCTGCACCGGCAAATCCCCATCGGTGACCGGGCGCCTCGCCGGGCGCGCTGCGATGATGTCCGCGATGGACACGACCGAGGCCGCCCCGCCCCCGACCGCGCCCCAGTGCCCCTGCTGCCAGGCCCCCGCGCGCGACGACGACGTCGAGTGTCAGGGGTGCCGCCGGCGCGTCTGCGCGAAGTGCATCCGCTTCTGGGGCCACCACATGCTCATGTGCGAGGAGTGCCGCGCCGAGTCGACGTGGTGACGGCGGGGCTCCGCGACATCGGGTTCGTCGGCCTCGGCATCATGGGCCGCCCGATGGCCGCGAACCTCCTGCGCGCCGGGCACCGGCTCCACCTCCACAGCCGCAGCGGCGTGCCGCCGGAGCTCGTCGCGCTGGGCGGCGTCCCCTGCCCCGACGCGGCCGAGGTGGCGCGCCGCTCGGAGGTCGCATTCACGATGGTGCCCGCCACCGCCGACGTCGAGCGCGTGCTCTTCGGGCCGGGCGGGCTCGTCGAGGGGCTCTCGCCGGGGAAGGCCGTGGTCGACGCGAGCTCGATCGACCCCGCGGCGACGCGCGTGTTCGCCGAGCGCATCGCCGCGCTCGGCTGCGACCTCGTCGACGCGCCGGTCTCGGGCGGCGAGGTCGGGGCCCGCGAAGCCACGCTCTCGATCATGGCGGGCGGGAGCGAC
>JBJMQK010000683.1:0-2530 GCA_045802735.1 Anaeromyxobacteraceae bacterium
GCGAGCACTACTCCTCGACCATCGACCGGCACCTGCGGCACAAGGTGCTCTCCATCGGCTACCACTTCGACGGACCGACCGAGATCGGCGGCCTCGTCGTGCACCCGGAGGACCGCGGCGGCGAGGCGAAGCCCGGCAAGCAGCTCGCCTACGTTCGCTTCCTCTACCTCGCGATGCACCGCGACCGGTTCCGGGAGCGCGTCCTCGCCGAGCTGATGCCGCCGCTCCTGCGCGACGGGCGATCGCTCTTCTGGGAGTCCTGCGGCAAGCGCTTCACCGGCCTCGACTACCTGGAGGCCGACCGGCGCAGCCGCGAGAACAAGGAGTTCATCCAGCAGCTCTTCCCGCCGGGCGACATCTACGCGACGCTCTTCCCGCCGCGCGTGCAGCGGATGCTCGGCGCGGTCGGCGAGGAGACGCTCGGGGTGAAGCACCTCCTCGAGAAGGTCGGCTTCCAGTACGCGGGGCGGATCGACCCGTTCGACGGCGGCCCGCACTACGAGGCGCGGGTCGCGGACCTGACGCTCGTCCGCGCGTACCGGCGGCTGCGGCTCGCCGACGGCGAGCCCGGCCGCTCCGGCGAGGAGAAGCTCGTCGCAGCGGAGCGCCCGGAGGGAAAGATCCGCTTCCGCGCGGTCCGCGCCTTCGCGCGCGTGGACGGCGACGACGTGCTCCTCCCGGCGCAGGCGCGCGAGCTGCTCGGCGTCGCGCGCGGCGACCGGGTGCATGTGGTGCCGTTCGAGTAGGGGCGCCCGGGCGTTCACGTCGCGCACGTTCTGGGGCACACTCGATCGATGCCGAGCGCACCGGGCGGCCTCGACCGCCTCCTCCCGCCGCAGATCAAGGGCGACCGCTTCTACCGGGCGCTGCGGCGCGTGGCGGCGACGCCGGGCGTGCGCACGATCCTCGAGATCGGCGCGTCGTCCGGCGCGGGCAGCACCGAGGCGCTCGTGGCGGGCGCGCTCGGGAACCCGGAGGGCCCGCCGCAGATCCACACCATCGAGGTCTCGAAGGCGCGCTTCGCGGTGCTCGCGGAGCGCTACGCCCGGTACCCGTTCCTGCACCCCTACAACACCTCGTCCGTCCCGGCCTCGGCCTTCCCCGGCGACGCGGAGGTGGCGCGCTTCTACCGCGAGGTCCGGTCGAAGCTCCGCAACAACAGGCTCGAGAAGGTGCTCGGGTGGCTCAGGCAGGACCTCGCCTACCTCGCCGAGCACCCGGAGCTGTCCGCCGCCGGCATCGAGCGCATCCGCGCCGCGGCAGGGGTCGAGACGTTCGACGCGGTCCTCATCGATGGGTCCGAGTTCACCGGCAGTGCCGAGCTCGACCTCGTCCACGGCGCGCGCTTCATCCTCCTCGACGACACCCGCAGCTTCAAGACCTGGGAGTGCCAGCGCCGCCTGCGCAACGACGCCGCTTACCGCCGCGTGGCGAGCGGCTACTTCACCCGGAACGGCTGGGCGATGTTCGAGCGGGCCCGCCCACCCCTTGACGCACCCCGCAAGGGTTAGTAGACGGCCGCCATGGATCCGAAGCGCTCGCTGGCGCGCCCGACCCCGGCCTCCCCGCCCCGCGCGCCAACCGCGCCGACCGCGCCTCCGCGCCGGCCGTCGCTCGCCGAGCGCATCCGGTCCACGCCGCGGCGCTACCTCCTGCGCGTCGTCGCCGGGTTCGCGGCCTACCTCGTCGCGATGCACTTCTCGCCCTCGGGGAACCACCCCGACCAGTTCCTCCTCACCGGAGCGATGCTCGTGCTCGTCGTGTGGAGCGAGGCGACCCGCCGCTTCTTCCAGGGGATGCTGCCGTTCCTGCTCTTCGGGATCGTCTACGACCTGACGCACATCACGCAGCCGCTCGTCCGCTACCTGAACATCCACGTCGAGGAGCCGTACCGCTTCGACAGGTTCTTCTTCGGGATCCCGACCGCCCAGGGCCGCCTCACGCCGAACGAGTTCTTCGCGCGGCACAACTGGCCGATCGTCGACTTCTTCACCGGCACGTCCTACATCGTCTTCGTCTACTGGGCGATGGGGTTCGCGGCCTACCTCGCGCTCTTCCGGAGGAACGACGAGCGCGCGCGGCGGCTGCTCACGCGCTTCGGCTGGACGTTCCTCCTCATGAACATCGCCGGGTTCGTGACCTACTACGTCTACCCGGCGGCGCCGCCCTGGTACGTGCAGGACTACGGCCTCGGCCCGGCGAACCTCGACGCGCGCTCGTCCGTCGCCGGCGCGGGGCGCTGGGACGCGCTCATGGGCATCCCGTACTTCGCGAGCTTCTACGGCCGCAGCGCCGACGTGTTCGGCGCGATCCCCTCGCTGCACGTCTCCTACCCGCTGCTCACGTTCCTCTTCGGGCTCGAGCTCAGGAAGCGCTGGCTCGACGTGGCGAGCTTCTCCCTGTTCGCGCTCGTCTCGTTCGCCGCGGTGTACCTGAACCACCACTACGTCCTCGACGTGCTCCTGGGCGTCCTCTACACGGTCGTGGCGTGGCAGATCGACCTCGCGCTCGAGCGGCGGCGGGCGCGCCA
>JBJMQK010000008.1:0-2521 GCA_045802735.1 Anaeromyxobacteraceae bacterium
ACCCGCTGCTGCATCATACCGCACGGATAAACGTAAAAAGAATCAGGGTGATACGCTCCGTTGTTCGCTTTTCACTGCGGGACTGACCCTCTCGGGTGCTGCCCGGGTCAGCGGAAATCCGCCGCGGTGGATAAGTGGCCGAGAGGGGTGCCCTCGCGGCACCGCGCGGGACAAGCCTCGCGTGCACACGCGTCGCGCCGCTCGTTGCGGGACGCGGGGCCGCCGAGCGGGCGCTTCGCGGGCCCGCGCCGCTCTAGGGCGCGCCGCGCACCTGCTCGCCGCGGCCTCGCCCGGCGCGGCGCGGGGAGGCGGCGCGTCGACCGCGCTCCGATCGCTTGACTCGTCGCCACGTGGCAGGTACAAAGCCCCGCTTCCGAACAGGAAATTGGAGAGACACCTTGGCGAACACCCGCTCCGCTGAGAAGCGCAACCGTCAATCGCAGAAGCGCCGGGCGAGGAACGTCCAGGTCCGCACCGGCCTCAAGTCCGCAGTGAAGAAGGCGCGCGAGGCGGTCACCGGCGCAGATCCCGCTGCCGCGAAGGAGGCGGTGCAGGTCGCGCTGCGCACGCTCGACAAGGCCGCCTCGAAGGGCGTCATCCACAAGAACGCCGCCGCGCGCCGCATCGGCCGCCTCGCGAAGGCGCTCGCCAAGGCCGGGCAGCAGGCGCTCGCGAAGTGAAGTAGCGCGCCGCTTCGACCCGCTCACGGGTTCTCGAAGCGCTCCACCACATCGCGCGCGATCGCCGCTGCCGCTCGCCGGAGCGCGAGCCGGCGGCGCCCCTCGCTCTCGAGCGGGTCCTGTCCAGCGAGCCAGTCCTCCTCGCGCCGCGCGCGGCTCTCGCGCGCGACGGTCCCGTCGATGACGAGGCGCGCCGACACGACCAGCACCGCGCGCCAGGTGCTCCCGTTCGGGCTCGACGGTCCGAAGGTCGACTCCTCCACCGCCCCCTCGATGCGCGCGCGCCCTCCAGGGCCGCCGTCGGCGCCGCGCCGCGCCAGCTCGCCCCGCAGCGCCGCGGCGACGAGCCCACCCAGCTCCGCGTCCGTGGTGTGGTCCTCGAGCGGCCGCACGAAGACGTGCTCGGCGCCCGGCGGGAGCCGGCCCACGCCCGCCGCGAAGCCGTAGCCACAGCCGGAGAGCACGAGCGCGAGCCCGAGCGCGACGAGACGCACGGCCGCCCTACCCCACCACGAAGTTGATGAGCCGCTTCGGGACGTAGACCACCTTCCGCACCGTCTTGCCGTCGAGCTGCGCGCGCACGCGCTCCTGCGCCTCGGCGAGCCCGCGCACCTCCGCCTCGGCAGCCTCGGGCGCGACCTTCACCTCGCCGCGCAGCTTCCCGTTCACCTGGACCGCGATCGTGACGACGTCCGCCGCGACGAGCGCCGGGTCGGCGATCGGCCACGCCTGCTCGGCGAGGAAGAGGTCGCGCGCCGCCGGCCCGGCGAGCTCGTGCCACAGCTCCTCGGCGACGTGCGGCATGAACGGCGCGAGGAGGCGGGACATCGCGTCGAGCGCCTCGCGCACCGCGGCGCGGTCGCCGTCCGTCGCGGGCGCGGGCAGCGCGGTGAGGTCGTTCAGCATCTCCATGAGCGCGGCGATGCTGGTGTTGAACTTGAGGTCGGTCTCGAACCCCTCCGTCACCTTCTTCACCGTGCGGTGCGTGCGCCGCCTGAGCTCGAGGAACGGGCCCGCCGCCGCCGGGAGCGCGGCGAGATCGGCGCGGAAGCAGTCCTGGTGCGCGTGGAAGAACCGCCACACGCGCGCGAGGAAGCGCAGGATGCCCTCCACCTGCTCGTCGGACCAGTCGATGTCCTTCTCCACCGGCGCCGCGAACAGCACGAACGCGCGCGCGGCGTCGGCGCCGAAGCGCTGCACCAGGGGTCCGGGCGAGATGACGTTGCCCCAGCGCTTCGACATCTTGCGGCCGTCGGGGCCGTTCACGATGCCCTGCGTGACGAGGCGCCTGCACGGCTCGGCGGTGGGCACGAGCCCGAGGTCGTGCATCACGCGGTTCCAGAACCGGAAGTAGAGGAGGTGCATGACGGCGTGCTCGGGGCCGCCGACGTACACGTCGATGGGGAGCCAGCGCTTCGCCGCCGCCGCCTCGAACGGCGCGCGCTCGTCGTGCGGCGAGAGGTAGCGCGCGTAGTACCAGGCGGAGTCGACGAACGTGTCCATCGTCTCCGTCTCGCGCCGCGCCGGCCTCGCGCAGATGGGACAGGTCGTGTTGACGAACGCCGCCACCTTGGCGAGCGGTGGCTCGCCCGTGCCGGTGATGATCGCCTCGTCGGGGAGCCGCACCGGGAGGTCCTTCTCCGGCACCGGGACCGCGCCGTGCTCCTCGCAGTAGATGACCGGGATCGGCGTCCCCCAGTAGCGCTGCCGCGAGAAGCCCCAGTCGCGGAGGTGCCAGCGCACCGTGCCGTCGCCGAAGCCCTTCGCCTTGGCGTCCGCGCTCATGCGGCGCCGCGCGTCGGCGCTGGCGAGCCCGCTGTAGGGCCCCGACGCCTCCAGCA
>JBJMQK010000022.1:0-2570 GCA_045802735.1 Anaeromyxobacteraceae bacterium
TCGCTGAACCGCTGCAGCGCCTCGAGCCGCTTCTGCGCGTCCTTCGTCACCGGGCGGCGCGCGGGCACGAGGAGGTAGGCATAGGCGCGCTCGCGCGAGCGGCCGACGCGGCCGCGGATCTGGTAGAGCTGCGCGAGGCCGAAGTGGTCGGCGCGGTTCACCACGATCGTGTTCGCGGAGGGGATGTCGAGGCCGCTCTCGATGATCGCGGTCGCCACGAGCACGTCGAGGTCGCGGTTCACGAACCGGCTCATCACCTCCTCGAGCTTCCCCTCGCCCATCTGTCCGTGGCCGACGTCGATCCGCGCGGCCGGCACGAGCTCCTTCAGGAACTTCGCGATCGCGTGGATCGAGCGGACGCGGTTGTGGACGAAGTACACCTGTCCGCCCCGCTTCAGCTCGTTCTCGATCGCCTCCTTCACCGCCGCGGGGTCGAACTTCAGCACGAACGTGCGGATCGCGCGCCGGTCCTCGGGCGGGGTGGCGATGATCGAGAGGTCGCGCACGCCGAGGAGGCTCATGTGCAGCGTGCGCGGGATGGGCGTCGCGGTGAGCGTGAGCACGTCCACGAGCTTCCGCAGCCGCTTCAGCCGCTCCTTGTGGGCGACGCCGAAGCGCTGCTCCTCGTCCACCACCACGAGCCCGAGCTGCTTGAACGACACGTCGGCGGCGAGGAGCCGGTGCGTGCCGATCACCACGTCCACCTTGCCGTCGGCGGCGTCGCGCAGGATCCGGCGCACCTCCTCGGCGGTCTTCATCCGGCTGATCGCCTCGACCCGCACCGGGTAGCCCTTGAACCGCTCGCGGAAGGTCCGCTCGTGCTGCGCCGCGAGCACGGTGGTCGGGACGAGCACCGCCACCTGCTTCTTCGCGAGCACCGCGAGCATCGCCGCGCGCATCGCGACCTCGGTCTTCCCGTACCCGACGTCGCCGCAGACGAGCCGGTCCATCGGCGGCTTCGCCTTCCCCTGCTTCGTGAGGTCCTGGACGACGTCCTCGATCGCCTTCGCCTGGTCGGGCGTCGGCTCGTAGGGGAACTCGGCCTCGAACTCGCGGAAGAGCTCGCCTGGCTCGTCGAACGCGGCGCCCGGGTTCGCCGCGCGCGCCGCGTAGAGCGCGAGGAGCTCGCCCGCCATCTTGAGGAGCTGCTCCTTCACCCGCGCCTTGCGGAGCGCGAACGAGCTGCCGCCGAGCCGGTCGAGCCGGATCGCGTCCGGCGAGGCGCCGGTGAACTTCTGCACCTGACGCAGCTTGGAGACCGGCAGGTAGAGCCGGTCGGCGCCGTCGAACGCGAGGACGAGGAAGTCGCCCTCCACCCCGCGGATCTGCATCTTCGAGAGGCCGAGGTAGCGCGCGATGCCGTGCTCCACGTGCACGACGAGGTCGCCCTCCTTCAGGTCCTTGAACAGCGCGGCGACCGCGTGCTCGAGCTTCGTCGCCCGCGCCCGCTTCTTCACGCGCTTCCCGAAGATCTCCTCCTCGGAGAGGAGCGCGAGCCGCGCCCCCTCGTCCACGAAGCCGTGCGTGATCTCGCCGGGCAGGAGGTGCGCGTGCACGCCCGGGTCGTAGAGCGCCGCCGCCTCCTCGAAGGGCCCTGGGTGGCTGCGCACCGCCATCCGCCGATCCTCGAGCAGGCGCCGCAGCCGGTCGGCCGCCGACGGCGAGGCGCAGGCGACCACCGCCGCGAACCCGCGCTTCCGCCACTCGTCGAGCCGGCGCGTGAGCGGCGCGAGCGCGCCCTCCGCGCCGTGCGCCCCCTCGATCTCCGCGCGCAGGGAGGCGTTGTCGCCGAGCTCGACGCGCAAGGGCTCGGCGGTCCCGAGCCACACCCGGTGGCGCCGCACGCGGGGCAGCGCGGAGAGCCGCTCCTCCACCTCCGCCGCGCCGAGGAAGTGCGCCGCGGGGGCGAGCGTGAGCTCCGCCCGCCGGACCGTCGCCTCGTGCTCGCGGTGGAGCTCCGCCTCGAGGTCCTCGAGGGCTTGCGTGACGCCCACCGCGTCGTCGACGTAGGCGACGGTGTCCTTCGGCAGGTAGTCGAACACCGTCGAGAGGCCGCCCGCATGGAAGCCGGGGAGCAGCGCCTCGAGGCCGAAGAACGGAGTCCCGGCGTCGATCGCGTCGAGGACCTCCCGGATCTTCGAGGTCGGCTGGTTCACCTTCTCGGCCGCGTCGAGCACCGCCCGCCGCGCCGCCGCCTTCGCCTCGTCGGTGAAGAGCGCCTCGCGCGCGGGGCAGAGCACGATCTCGTCGGCGAGCCCGAGCGTCCGCTGCCCCTCGGCCTCGAACCAGCGCGCGCTCTCCACCTCGTCTCCGAAGAGCTCGAGCCGCACCGGCTTCGCCTCCACCGGGCTCCAGAGGTCGACGATGCCGCCGCGGATCGCGAAGGTGCCGGGGTCCTCGACGAGCGGCACGCGCGCGTAGCCGAGCGCCACGAGCCGCGCGGCGAAGGCCTCGCGGTCGAGCGAGGCGCCCTTCCCGAGGAGCTCGGAGTGGGCCTCGAACGCCGCGCGCGGCGGCATCCGGCGCGCGAGCGCGCGCGCGGAGACGACGACGGCCCGGATCCCGGGGCC
>JBJMQK010000054.1:0-3299 GCA_045802735.1 Anaeromyxobacteraceae bacterium
CACCACCCGAGCGATTCATGTGTGGAGCAGATGCGAGGCGCCGATAGGCGCCGGATCTGATCATGGCGGCGGAAGCGACGTTGCGAGCGCAACGCAACTGGGCGCCGCCATGAACGAACAGCGGCGCCGGCAATGCCGTCAGACGAGACGCGACCGGCACTCGGGACAGGTGGCGCGGTCGGCATCCTCCGTGCGCTTCCAGTTCGAGCGCCAGCTCCCGCAGTATGGAAACCGGCGGCCGTCGTTCGGCACGAAATGCACCCCGCCGTCGAGCGGATGCCCGGCTCTCGCAGGCGCCTCGCGCGGTGAGCGGGACGGCTCGGACGCTCCGGACGGCGCGTCGCGCGCAAGGTGTTCGTGAACCATGACGGGCTCCCTCTGGGCCGCCACGGCGCGAGCTGGATTGCAGGTGAGGAGGGCGACTTGCCTCGACATCATAGCACCGCGCTCGACGCGACGCCCGGGCCGGCGACGCGAGGCGTCGCCTCCGCGCTTCGCCGCCCCAGGACGAGGCGCACCACGTGCACCGCGCCGTCGTCGGCGATCGGTACGGCGCGCGGATCCACCGGTGATCTAGCCTCGCCCTGGCGGGAGCGCACCACCCCTTGTTCACTGCGCGAAAACGGGCCGTCTTTCGCATGTGCTATCTTCGACCGATGCAGCCACGAGCCTTTTTCGCCGCGGTGAAGAGCACCGTCGCGCGCATGTTCCGCGGGTGGGGCGGCCCGATGGCGCGCGCGTCGTGGTGCCGGAGCCAGCGGCGCCACCTCCACGGCGCGAGCGGCGCCGTGTTGTGGGTCCGTGGCGAGGCGGTGCCGTGGGCAGCGTGGGGTGCCCGCCACGGCTACTTCGAGGTTCAGTACATGGACGGGCTGCCGTACCTGTCGGCGCTCTCCGCGCGCGCGGCGTGAGGCGGCGGCAGCAGCAGCGCGTCGCTCCCTGACGAGTGCTTACATTCGGGAGCAGCGCCCGATCGTGGGAGAGCGGTCTCGGCTCCATCGGTTGCCCTGCGGAAAGCAAGCGTGTGGCGTTCGAACAGCCGGTGCGTGGCGGCGGGATGCTGGTGCGCCGCCGCGATCGCCTGCGCACCATGCGCGGCGTTTGCCCAGGGCCTCGCCTTCAGCCTCGAGCCGGGCATCGCCGTCGCCGGGCTGGGTTCGCAGCGACTGCAGCTCCCCAGCGCGGCGTCGATCAGGGCGCTCCTCGGCATCGGCCCCTGCCTCGACCTGGCGCTGGGCGCGGGGTACGTGGGACTGCCCGCCCTCTCCGACGCCACGTCGCCGATGTCGGGAATGGCCTCCATGTACGGCGTCGGGCTTCGCCTCAAGCGGCCCCACGACGAGCGGTCGTGGCGCGGAGCCTCACCGTGGGTCGACGTCGAGGTGCTGAGCGTGCGGGCCGACGCGGGCGACCGCCGAGCGGTCGCGATCGGCGCCGGCATCGCCGTCCCGCTGCGGCGAGACCGCGCTGTGTGGGTCGGACCGTTCGTCCGCTACGTCCAGGTCACGGCGCCGAGCACCACGACCGGTGCTGGCGGAGCCTCGGACGGCGTCTTCGCGGGGCTCACGTTGGAGATCGGCGCAGCGATGACGCCTGCGCGGTGACGCACGGGCCGAGAAGATCGTCGACTCACCAGTCATCCACGCCTTCGGCCCGCGCGTACCAGTCGAGCGCCAGGAGAGCCGCGCCGATCCGGTCGTCGAGTGGAGGCGCAAATTCGTCCTGGAAGAAGCGGACCTCCACCCACGACGGACCAGCTTGCAGCCTCATGCTGACATAGACCATCGGAAGCCATTCTGGAGGGCGACCTCCGATGCTCCGCACCTCAGCCATGTCCCCGGGCGTGCGCAAGTAGTCACGTCTCTGCGGCTCGATGAAGTAGAAGCCTCGGCCCTGTGAAGCGCGCCTGATCGGCTCGAGGATTCGATCGTTGAATGCCGTGTTGGGTACTCCCTCCATGAGACCGCCGTACGTGCGCTCCTGCTCGAGTCGCTGCACATTTGTCTTGATGCTGCCAAGCGTCAATTGGACTGCGTTACCGTTAAGGCTGAAATCGTACTCGAACGGGATTGGCATCGAAGTCCTCGGGGCGGCGCGGCGGTCTTCGCGAGGCTCATGGGGCCACCTCGTGTTCAGGGTCATGGGGCCACCCGCCGACCCTGAGGTGCTCGTCCACCCGGGTCGCAGCCCGAGGACCTCGTCGATCCGCGTGCGAACTCGCCGACGTCGAGGACGAGCGCCACGCGGCGGTGGTCGAGCGGGTTGGCCCTGTTATCGCATGATCCGTCCGCGCCGAGGATTGAGGGATGCTCCATGTATGTTCACCCGTCCCTGAAGCGTCCGCGTGTCGACCCATGATGACGCCTGACACGACGAGCACGCTTCGCCTCTCGAGACAGGTGTATCGCCTGCGTACGCTGGGGCTCTTCCTGGGGTTCTTGACCGTCGGATCCGTGTTCTACGATCGCGGCGCTTCGCCGCTCGCCTGGGCGGCACTCGGAGGACACGGGTTCCTGTGGCCCCATGTCGCCTGGCTACGGGCACGACGGGCATCGGACCCTCACGCCATCGAGCGCGCGAACCTGCTCGCCGACGCCACCGTATGCGGCGCTTGGGTCGCGCTGATGAGCTTCAGCCTCTTGCCCACGGTCCTCGTCGTCACGATGCAGAGCATGGACAAGCTCGGTTGGGGACGCCGGTTTCTCTGCCGCGCGCTCGGTCAGATGGCCGTCGCGTGCGTGACGACGGCGGTGGTCGTCGGAGCCTCCGTGAGGCCGGAAGTGAGCATGGTCGTGGTGATCGGGTCGCTCCCGCTGATGGTGGGATATCCCCTTGCCGTCGCGACGGCGATCGCGCGGTCCGGTCGGCTCGCTCGCGAACGTCGGAAGGCAGTGGAGGAAGCCTCTGCGTTGCGCGAGCAACTGGCGCACGTCGCGCGGGTAGGGGTGGTGGGCGAGATGGCGGCAGGTCTCGCGCACGAGCTCAACCAACCGCTCGCCGCGATCCACCTGGAGGCAAGCGCGGCGCTCGAGCTCGGGGGCGAGGCCGAAATGCACTCGGCGCTCGAACAGGTCGCCGAGCAGGCGCTCCGCGGCGGCGAGATCGTGCGCCGGATGCGGACCTTTGCCCGGTCGAGTCCGAGCCGACGAGAGCTCGTGGACGTGGACAAGGTCGTGAAGGACGTCCTCGGGTTGCTCGACCACGAGCTCCGCCTCGCCGGCATCGCGACGGCGATCGCGCTCGATCGCGACGCAACCGCGGTGGTCGCGGACCAGCTCGAGATGGAGCAGGTCCTCGTC
>JBJMQK010000083.1:0-2781 GCA_045802735.1 Anaeromyxobacteraceae bacterium
GGCGACGACCACGGCGGCGACGACCACGGCGGCGACCTGCGCGCCCGCCCGAACGGCGGTGGGGCGGCGCGGCAGGGATCGCGCGTGGTCCTCGCGGACACCCTTCCGCTCAGCCGCGATCGCTGAACGGCTCCGGCGGCGCTGGCGGCGGCTCGGCCCCGGCGTTCTGGCGGGGCGGAGGATCCGGGCGCGCCACCGGCTCCGCTTCGCCGAGGCCCGGACAGTTTGGCGGACAGCCGGCCTTCCGGCAGACCCGGCACGGGACGCCCTGGAGCGAGGGGGTGGCAGGGCGGCTCGACACGAGGAGCGGAACGGTAACGCAGGAGCGGGCCCCGCGGTAGTCTGGCTGGATGGCGAGCCGCCAGCCCGCGACCGCGAACATCGACGCCCGCATCAAGCGGATCTTCGATCACCTTTACGCGAACGGGCCCGTCCGCACGCCATCGGCCATCGCCGGCGAGGTCGGAAAGCTCATCCGCACCGCGACCTTCATCGAGCGCGCGACGGGCGCGCCGGCGGCGTTCGCGTTTCCCGAGGCGCTCCGCCGCCAGCTCGCTGCGAGGGGCAGGGACGCGGTGCGCTCCGTCGCGAGCGACGTCCGCGCCCGGTTCGCCGAGATGAACGCCGCGTGGGGACTGTACGCGGCAGAGGGGCTCCTCCTCTCCGACGAGGACGTCGCCTGGTGCTGTGGCGAGCTCCAGGGAGAGCGGCTCTCGTCCGAGGGCCGCGACGTGTTCGGCGACGCCGTCGAGATCTTCCGCACGAGCTGGGCGAAGCAGAGCTCGGGACAGTTCTTCACGGACGGCAACGTCACGCACCTCGCGATGACGCTGCTCGAGTTCGACCCGCTCGCCGGCGACGATCTCGTGGACATCTGCTGCGGGACGGGTGGGTTCCTCCTCGCCGGCCTGGACGCGATCCGTCGCGCCGTCGCGGCGCGCGGCGACGAGCGCGACGAGGCGGTCGCGGTGCTCGCGGCGCGGGCGCTCGCCGGGCAGGAGATCGACCCCGAGCTGGCCGACATGGCCCGCGCGTCGCTCGTGGGCCGCATCGGGGCGGCGGGGAGGGGGCTCGTCGAGCGCGGCGATTCGCTCAGGCCCGAGGCGTTCCGCGGGGGCGCCTCGCGGTTGCGCGAGGGCAGCCACGCCTGCGCGGCGTCGAACCCGCCCTTCGGATCGAAGATCACGGTGAAGGATCCGTCGCTGCTCGAGGCCTACGATCTCGCGCGGCGCGGACGCGGGGCGCGCCCCGCGCCGTGCTCTCCGGACGTCCTGCTGCTCGAGCGCAACATCCGCATGCTCGCGCCCGGCGTGGGGAGGGCCGCGATCGTCCTCCCGTACCAGATCCTCTCGGGCCCGCAGACGCGCTCCATCCGCGAGTGGCTCCTGCGCCAGGTCGTGCTGCAGGCCGTGGTCGATCTCCCCGCGGAGACCTTCCAGCCGCACACCGGCACGAAGACGGCGCTCCTCGTGGTGAGGCGGCGCGAGGCGCCCGTCCGCGACGCCCGGGACCTCGGCGCCGCCCCGGTCTTCATGTCCGCGCCGAGGTGGATCGGCCACGATCGGCGCGGGAAGCCCGTCCACGCGCGCGACGCCCGCGGGCGCGCGACGGAGGAGCTGCGCTGTGACATGGGCGACGTGGCGCGGGCGTTCCTCGCCTTCCGGCGCGGCGAGGAGCCGGCGGCGGTGCACGCGGAGAGCTTCGTCGTCTCCACCCGCGACGTTGCGGCGGATCCCGGGCTGCGCCTCAACGCGCGCTACCACCGCGGCGGAGCCCGCCCAGCGGCGGACCGACCCCGCGCGCGACGGGGAAGGACGGTACGCCTCGGCGACGTCGTCGAGCGCGTGTTCTTCCCGGGGCGCTTCAAGCGCCGTTACGTGGAGCGCTCTCCCGGCGCGGTTCCCTTCTTCGGCGGCGCGAACATCAGCCAGCTCATCCCGCCGATCGACAAGTGGCTCGCGCCAGATGACCCGCGCCTCCCCGACCTCGTCGTGCGCGAGGGCTGGCTCCTCGTGACCCGTAGCGGAACGACCGGGGTGGTGTCGTCGGTGCCGAAAGCCTGGGACGGCGTCGCCATCTCGGAGCACGTCATCCGCATCGTGCCGCGTCCGCCGGCGCTCGACCCCGCCTGGATCCAGGCCTTCCTGCGATCGGGCGCGGGCCAGGCGGCGCTCGCGCGCGGCGTGTTCGGCTCGGTCATCGACGAGATCACGCCCGAGCACGTCGCGAACCTCGAGGTGCCGCTCCTCGAGGACGCCGCGGCGCAGGCGCGCATCGCCCGGGCGGTGACGCAGGGGGAGCGTGCGCGGCAAACGGCGATCGAGCGGATCGCCGGCGCCGTCGCCGCGATCGACGAGCTCTGAGTCGCGAGCATCACGCCGATGCCGTCGTGAGCCGCGGGGCCACCGGGGAGCAGCGCGAGCACACGTCGAGCTCGAGCGGTCGCCGCTGCGCGATGTCGCGGACGCGTGTCCGCCTCGCGCGAGAGCCCGCCGCACGATGCGCGGGCGGGCGCAATGCCGCAGTGCCGCAGGGGGTCGGGGTGGTACGCTCCGGTGAAATCGGGGCAGGCGGCGCGCAGCCGCCGGGGGGGAACATGCGCGTCGGGCTACGCACCTGTGCCGCAGTGTCGCTGTCATTCATCGCGCTCGCCGCTCGCGCGGAGGCGCCCGCCGGGACGACCGATCCGGCGCGGCCGTCGTGGTCGCTGGGCGGCGGCGTGACGCTGTTTCAGCTGACGACGATCTCCAGCGGGCGTCTCCCGGAACTCTCTCCCCTCAC
>JBJMQK010000123.1:0-4945 GCA_045802735.1 Anaeromyxobacteraceae bacterium
CCGTGGGCGCCTTCTTCGCGGCGGACGCGCAGCGCGCCCTCGACCTCGCGTACCGGCGCTGCGCCGCCGATCCGCCCTGCGCGGCAGCCTATCCTGGCCTCCCCGAGCGCTTCGCGGCCCTCTCCGCCGCGCTCGGCCGCCGCCCCGCGCACGTGCGCGTCGCCCACCCCACCACCGGCGCGGCGCGCGCGCTCGACTTCGGGCGCGCGGAGCTGGCGCGGGCGGTGTTCCTGCTGTCGTACGCGCCCGAGACGACGGCCCTCCTGCCCGTCCTCGTCGACCGCGCCGCGCGGCAGGAGGACCCGTCGGCGCTCGCGGCGCAGGCGCTGCTCGTCGCCGACCAGCTCGAGGGCGACATCGCGCGGCCGCTGCAATACTCCGTGCTCTGCGCCGAGGACGTCCCGTTCTACCCTCCCGCGGCGGCCACCGCCTCCGCGGGCTACCTCGGCGACGAGCTGACGCGCTCCTTCCGCGCGGTCTGCGAGGCGTGGCCGCACGCGCGGCCGGCGCGCGACGCGGTGAAGTCGCCGGTGCGCGCCGACGTCCCCGCGCTGCTCCTCTCCGGCGAGGCCGATCCGGTGACGCCGCCGGCGTGGGGCGAGGTCGCCGCGCGGTCGCTCCCCCGCGCGCGCCACCTCGTGCTCCCCGGCGGCGGGCACGGCTCGCTCTTCCGCGGCTGCATCCCGCGCCTCGTCGAGCGCTTCATCGACGGCGGCAGCGCCGAGGGACTCGACGCCTCCTGCGTCGAGCGCATGCGCCCGGCGCCATTCTTCGTCGACCTCGTGGGGCCCGCGCCGTGATCGCGCTGGAGGCGGTGCAGAAGTCGTTCGGCGCGGTCCGGGCGCTCGCCGGCGCGACGTTCACGGCGCGCGACGGCCGCATCACCGGGCTCCTCGGGCCGAACGGCGCCGGGAAGACGACGGCCCTGCGCATCGTCTACGGCCTCCTCGCGGCCGACGCCGGCCGCGCCTCGGTGGACGGGATCGACCTCGCCGCGTCGCGCGAGGAGGCGCAGCGGCGGCTCGGGGTGCTGCCGCACGCGCTCGGGCTCTACCCGCGGCTCACCGCGCGCGAGCACCTCGCCTACGCCGCGCGCCTGCACGGCCTCGACGGCGCCGCGCTCGACCGCCGCGTCGACGCGCTGCTCGACCTCCTCGACCTCCGCGACCTCGCCTCGCGCCGCACCGACGGCTTCTCGCAGGGCCAGCGCCTCAAGGTCGCCCTCGCGCGCGCGCTCGTGCACGACCCGCCGAACGTCGTCCTCGACGAGCCCACGAGCGGCCTCGACGTGGCCGGCACGCGCGCGCTGCGGACCGTCCTCTCGCGGCTCCGGGACGAGGGGCGCTGCGTCCTCTTCTCGTCCCACGTGATGCAGGAGGTCTCGGCGCTCTGCGACGAGGTGGTGGTGATCGCAGGCGGGCGCGTCGTCGCGGCGGGGCCGCCTGCCGAGCTGCAGCGCGCGACGGGCCAGGCGACGCTCGAGGACGCGTTCGTCGCGGCGATCGGCTCCGAGGAGGGGCTCGGGTGACGCGTACGCTCGCCGCCGCGCGCGTCGTCCTGCGCAAGGAGCTCGTCGACAACCTGCGCGACCGGCGGGCGGTCGCGATGGCGCTGCTCTTCCCGCTCCTCGGCCCGGCCGTCCTCGCGACCCTGCTGACGCTCGTCGCCCGCACCGCGCGCGTCGCCGGGGAGGCGCACCTCGAGCTCCCCGTCGCGGGCCGCGAGCACGCCCCGAACCTCGTCGCCTTCCTCGAGGCCGCCGGCGCGCGCGTCGTCCCCGCGCCGCCGGATCCCGCCGCGGCGGTCCGCGCCGGCGACCGCGACGTGGTCGTCGTCATCCCGCCCGAGTTCGGCGCCCGCCTGCGCGCCGGGCGCCCGGCGCCGGTGCGGCTCGTGCTCGACGACTCGCGCCAGTCGGCGCAGACGGCGATCGCGCGCGCGCGCGCCCTGCTCGACGGCTACGGGCGGCAGCTCGGCGTCCAGCGTCTCCTCGTGCGCGGCGTCGACCCCGGCCTCGCCGACGCCCTCGCCGTCGAGACCGAGGACCTCGCGACCGACGAGAGCCGCGGCGCGCTCCTCCTGGCGGTGCTCCCCTACTTCGTGGTGCTGGCGGTGTTCGTCGGCGGGATGTACGTGGCCATCGACACGACCGCCGGAGAGCGCGAGCGGCAGTCGCTCGAGCCGCTCCTCGTGAACCCGGTGCCGCGCGCGGCGCTCGTCCTCGCCAAGGCGGGCGCGACGGCGCTCTTCTCCGCCGCCGCGCTCGCGGAGACGCTCGTCGGCTTCGGCGTCGTCCCCCTCGCGCTCTCGCCCGAGCGGCTGGGCTTCGCGGTGCGGCTCGACCCGGCGGTGCTCACCGGCGTCTTCGTCCTCGCGCTGCCGCTCGTGCTCTTCACGAGCGCGCTCGAGATCCTCGTCTCGGCGCGGGCGCGCGGCTTCAAGGCGGCGCAGGCGGCGCTCTCCCTCCTCATGATGGTGCCGGTGCTCCCGGGGATGATGCTGGCGTTCGTGCCGGTGAAGCTCGCCCCCTGGATGATGCTCGTGCCGACGCTCGGCGAGCAGCTCGTCGTGTCGCGGCTCCTGCGCGGCGAGCCCGTCGCGGGGGGGCTCATCGCACTCGGGATGGCGGCGACGTCGGCGTGGGCCGCGGTCGTGTTCGGGGTCGCGGTGCGCGTGTTCCGGGGAGAGCGCGTGATCTTCGGCAGCTGACGTCATGGCGGCGGTCAGTCGAATTGAGCCGCAGCGTCGGTTCCGCCGCCATGAACGAGATCCGGCGCCTGACGGCGCCTCACTCCGGGGGGAGAACTCTCCCCCCGAGACCCCCCATCGCGAGCGTCACATCAAGTGAGCAGCGCCATCACCCCGCCCCGGCCGACGACGGCGCGTGCGGAGCCGCGGCCGCGCCCGCCCGGTCGAGCGCGGCTCCGACGCGGTCGAGGAGCACGGCGCGGTCGAAGGGCTTCTGCAGGAAGGCCTCGGAGGAGATCGTCTCCCGCCCCGAGACGACCTCCTCGCTGTAGCCGGACATGTACAGCACCGGAACGGGGCGGCAGGCGCAGACCGCGCGGCCCAGGGCGAGCCCGCCCATGCCGGGCATCACCAGATCGGTGAGCACGAGGTCGATCCCGGCTCGATCCGCGTGGAAGGCGGCGATCCCCTCGTCACCGCTCGCCGCCTCCACCACCGAGTATCCACCGCTCGTGAGCAACAGCCGGACCGCGCCGCGAACCTGCCGCTCGTCGTCGACGAGCAGGATGCGCGCCGCGCGCCGGGGCGCGACCGGCGGCGCGGTGCGCGGCGGCGGCTGCGCGAGCGCGTCGACGCGCGGCAAGCGGATGGTGAACGTCGTCCCCTTGCCGATCTCGCTCGCGACCTCGATCGCGCCACCGCTCTGGTGCACGGCGCCGAAGACCATCGCCAGGCCGAGGCCCGTGCCCTTGCCCTTCGCCTTCGTCGTGAAGAAAGGCTCGAACAGACGGCTCCGCGTCTGCTCGTCCATCCCGGTGCCGGTGTCGGAGACCGTGAGGACCACGTCGTCGCGTCTCGCTGCGGGCCGCTCCGGGCCCTCGCTCCGCGGAGCGGCGGCGTTGCGCGCGGCGATCATCAGGCGGCCTCCGTCGGGCATGGCGTCGCGCGCATTCACGGCCAGGTTCACGAGCACCTGCTCGAGCTGCGCGGGGTCCATGTGGATCGAGCCCACGCCCGCCTCGAGGTCGACGGACAGGGTGATGTCCTCGCCGATGAGGCGCCCGATCATCTTCGCCAGGTCCCCGACGACGACGTCCAGCTGGAGCACCTCGGGTCGGAGGATCTGCTTGCGGCTGAACGCGAGGAGCTGCCGGGTGAGCGAGGCGGCGCGGTACGCCGCCTTCTGGATCTCCTGCGCGTCCCCGCGGTGCTCGCCTTCCAGCTCGGCCGCGAGCGTGCCGGCGTAGGACAGGATCACCGTCAGGATGTTGTTGAAGTCGTGAGCGACGCCGCCCGCCAGCCTGCCGACGGCCTGGATCCGCTGGGAGTGCGTGAGCTGCTCCTGGAGGTGGCGGCGCTCCGTCACGTCCTCGAGGAGCGTGCCGAGGTGGCCCGCGGTCGGCGAGGAGACCGAGACCTGGAACGTCCGTCGCGCGTCGGGCGTCGAGACCTCGAACGCGCAGGACTCGCCGGCGGCCGCCGCCTCGATCATGCGGGGGACGAACGGGACGAGGGCGCCCCCGAGCAGCGCCGTCGCGTCGAGACCCGGGACGCGCGCGGCATCGAGCTCCAGCATCCGCGCGAACGCGGGGTTCGCGTCGACCACCGCGAACGAGACGGCGTGGCCCGCTCCATCGCGGACGATGCGGTGCAGCGCCATCCCGTCGGTCAGCGTCTCGTAGAGCGATCGATACCGCCGCTCGCTCTCCACGAGGGAGTGCTGCGCGTGCTTCAAGGCGCGGAGCGGGACGGCGCGCAGCACCGCGAACCCGAGCGCGGCGGCGAGCGCGGCGCACGCCAGCGCGACGCACGTCTCGACGAGGAGCGGCCGCAGCGAGCGGGTGACCTGGACCTCCGCGATGAGTCCCGTTGCGTCGGCGATCGGGTGGCGGCGGCTCACGATGGGACGACCGAGCGGCACCGCGCGCTCCGCGACGACGTGGCCCTTCCGGTCGAGGATCCGGCGCGTCTCGGGGATCGCCGCGGAGGAGCGGCGCTCCAGCAGCTCCGAGAGTCTCACCTGCTCGTACGTCCACATCGTCGGGTTCGCGAAGACGAGGCGACCCGCCTCGCGCGCGCTCACCTCCGCCTCCGTATCCAGCGCACCGAGCGTGTACTGGTAGCCGTTCGCGAAGAAGACGGCGGGGAGACCGACCACGAGCGAGGCGGCGATCGCGGCCGCCGTGAGGGTCATCGCCCGGGCGCTGTCACGGCGGCGGTGGGTCATGGCGCGCCGTCCACCGGCGCGGTGACGAGG
>JBJMQK010000148.1:0-4561 GCA_045802735.1 Anaeromyxobacteraceae bacterium
CGACACGACGTCGAACGGCGCGCGCGCGACCTCCTTCACCGCCTCGGCCACCGCCTCGGAGCTGCCCACCGGGACGGTGCTCTTGTTCACGATGACGGCGTAGCGCGTGAGGTGGCGGCCGATGTCCTCGGCGGCGCCGAGCACGTACGAGAGGTCCGCCGATCCGTCCTCGCCGGGCGGCGTGCCCACCGCGATGAAGGCGATCTCGACGTCGCGCACGGCGTCGGCGACGGAGGTGGTGAAGGTGAGGCGCTGCTCGCGGACGTTTCGGCGGACGAGCTCCTCGAGGCCCGGCTCGTAGATCGGGATCCCACCCGCCTGCAGGGTCGCCACCTTGGCGGCGTCCACGTCGACGCAGATGACGTCGTTCCCCGACTCGGCGAGGCAGGTGCCGGTGACGAGCCCGACGTATCCGGTTCCGATGACGGCGATCTTCAAGGGCGGCTCCTCGGAGAGGGGCCGGAATCTACCACGCTCGCCGGGCGCTCCTCACCGGGGCGCGACCACGGCGCGCGCCGCCGCGTCCGCGCCGCGCGGCAGCCGCAGCCGCAGCGGATCGCCCGCCCGCTCGACGATCGCCTGGACAGCCGCCTGCTCGGCGCGGCCCAGCGTGGGCGAGAGGGCGAGCGCCGCCTCGGTCACCTCGGGATAGAAGTGGCGCGTCAGCGCGAGCGCGCCGAAGAGCGCGCGCGAGAGCCCGGCGGCCTCGGCGCGGGCGCGGAGCGCGTCGCGTGTGGCCGTCGAAGCGAGCTCGGGCTGCCGCACCAGCTCGCGGACGTCGAGGTACAGGAGGAGCGGCGCGAACAGGCCCATGGCAGCGATGTCGGCGACCGAGGCGAGGAGCGCATCCTCGGCGGCCGGGCGGGCGACCGATCGGCCCATCGCCGCGAACGGCACGCTCCGCTCGAAGAGGCCGTGAGCCTCGGCGGCGCCGGGGACGAGGCCCTCCTGGATCGCGATCTCGATGCGGCCGTCGCCGAGCGTCGCGGTGTGACCTCCCGCGCCCTCCCTGACCTCGGAGAAGCCGGCCGCGGCGAGGGCCTGGGCGAAGCGCGCCCCGTCGTCGCCCTTCACGGCGAGGCGCAGCTCGCCGATGGGGCGGAAGGCGAGGTGCGGATAGAGCCAGTCGACGTAGGCCGCGCCGCCGAGGAGCACGACCGGCACGTCGATCTCGCGCACGGCACCCTTCAGCGTCACGAGGCGAAAGACGTTGTCGTTCACGGTGCCCTGGTACAGCGGGAGGACCCGCTCGCGCAGCGACCGCGGGGCGCTCGCGCCGATGCGCCGGCTCTCGAGCTGGTACGAGGCCATCGCGCCGAGGCCGTGGGCGTCGAGCACGTCGCCCAGCTCGACGGGATCGCACGCCGGCAGCTCGTCGGGAGGATCGAACGCGGTGAGCGCGCGCAGCGCGTCGAGCAGGGCCACGGGCGGGGGGTGTAGTGACGGGCGCCGCTCCCCGCTAGATCGATCGTGTAGCTCTCCCGCCGGGCGCGCTGGCGACGCTCGCCAGACGTCCGGATCGTACAAAGGGTATCGCAAATGACCGACCTGGAACTGAGGCGCGCCCTCGCCGACCTGTGTGAACTCCGCAGTGACGCGGAGCCCATCGTCACCCTGTACCTCGACACCAGCTGGACCGACGAGAAGCAGCGCGAGCGATCGCGGCTGTACGTGCAGGAGGCGGCGAGACAGGCGGTCGACCACCACTCGGCGCACCCGCAGCTCGAGGCGCTGCGCCGCACGCTCGACCGCCTCGTGCGCCTCGGCGCCGAGCGGCACGGCCAGGAGTCGGACGGGGCGGTGCGCGGGCTCGCGGTGTTCGCCTGCGAGAGCCTGGGCCTGTGGAAGGTCCTCGAGTCGCCGCGCCCCTTCCGCTCGGAGCTGCGCGTCGACGGGCGCCCGCACCTCATGCAGCTCGCGCGGCTCTTCGATGACGTGGAGCCGGCGGTCGTCGCGTTCGTCCACGACCGGGGGGCGCAGATCTACGAGGTGGCGCTCGGGGCGATCGTGAACGAGGCCACGATCGAGGGCGCCGTCCCGCGCCGCCACGGCCAGGGTGGCCGGGTGCGAGGCGGCGCGAGCGCCTCGCCGAACGGCACCTCGGGTGGCGCGACCCTCGAGCGCGAGAGCAAGAACCAGCGGCACATCGAGGAGGTCATCCAGCGCGTGCGCCGCGAGGCGGCGGAGTTCCTGCGGCAGCTCTGGGAGCGCGACCCGCGGGCGCACGTGGTCCTCGTCGGGACGAACGAGAAGGTGGCCGCGTTCGAGCGCGAGCTGCCGGAGCGGATCCGCGAGAGGGTGCTGGCGCGGCTGCCGCGCCCGCCCAGCAAGGGGGCGTGGACGGCGAGCGGGGTGTCGGGGGTGATCCAGAGCGTCGTGCGGAAGATCGCCGAGCACGAGCTCGCCTCGGAGGCGAAGCAGGTGGAGCACGCCATCGGCGAGGCGATGCGCGGCGGGCTCGCGGTGCTCGGCCCGGAGGACGTGGTGCTCGCCGTGAACGAGCGGCGCGTGCACCGGCTCATCCTGGAGGAGGATTTCGAGCGCTCCGGCTGGCGCTGCCGCAACTGCGGCGCGCTCGGGATGAACCACGACGAGGTGTGCTCGTTCTGCCAGGGGTCGCTCGCGCGCGTGGACGCGCTGGGGGAGGAGCTGGTGGGGCGCGTGCTCGCCGAGGACGGCGAGGTGGAGGTCGTGGCGCACACGAACCGGCTCCACTCGTACAAGGGCGTGGCGGCGCTGCTGAGGCAGTCGAAGGCGAATGGGCTCGCGGGGAGGGAGGCCATCCGTCCAGGCTGAGCGTAGCTGCCCTCTCCGTTCAGGCTGAGCGCGGCAGCGCTCTCCGTCCAGGCTGAGCGTAGCCGCGCGCAGCGCGGCGGAGTCGAAGCCGGCGCGCGCTCGCCCTTCGACTCCGCTGCGCTACGCTCAGGGCGAACGGGGGTGGTGCTACCCCCGGTCGATCGATGCCCGCCCCGGCCCGTGGCTCGCGAGGAGGAGCATGCCTCCCGCGATGGCGGCGTTCTTGAGGACGTTCGCGAGCTGCGCGCGGTCACCCCGGAGCGCGGGGTGCCAGTGGAAGACGTACGTGACGATGACCAGGTAGACGACGAACGCGATCGACGCGGCGCGGGTCTTGAGGCCGAGGACGAGCGCGAGCCCGCCGACGACCTCCGCGACGCCCGCGACGTAGGCGCCGGCGGTCGCGTACGGCAGGCCGTGGCCCGCGATGGCGGCGGCGGCGCGGCCGGTCGCGGTGAGCTTCATCCACCCGGAGAAGAGGAAGATGCCGGCGAGCAGCAGGCGCCCCGCGAGCGGGCCCAGCATGGCGAGGGCATCGTTCATCGCGCCGCGACCGCCGAAGGCGGGAGGTGGGATGTCATCGCCTCCGTTCTACCGCGGACGCACCGCCGCGAAAACCTCCGCGCTCGACCGTGCCGCGTCACGTGTGGTTCTCTCGGGCCGTGCTCTCGAGCCGGTTCGCCCTCGCCCTCGCCTTGGCATTCGTCGTCGCAACCCGGGCTGCGCTCGCCGCCGAGCCTCCACCCGCGTCCCCCCTGCTCCCGCCGGACCACTGGGCGGTGGACGCGACGCGCAGGCTGCACGACGCAGGCCTGTTGCCGGAGTGGATGCCGGCGCAGCGCGCGGTGCCCCTGCTCGCCGTCGCGCGGGCGCTGGAGGAGGGTGATGTGCGCGCGACCCGCGACGGGTCGCCGTACGCCGCCGCCGTCCGGGCGTGGCGGGAGCGGTTCGCGGCGGAGTGGCGGCACTTGTCCGTAGTGCCGCCCGCTTACGCTCAGGGTGTGACAAGCGCGGCGCCCGACCCCACCCCCGCTCGCCCTGAGCGTAGCGCGGAGCGCGGAGTCGAAGGGCGCCTCCTCGGCACCTCCGCCTCCATCGGGCTCACCTCCATCAGCTCGCGTAACGCCACGCCCCCGAGCCCCGCGCCCGCGACGATCCGCCTCTCCGATCCCCGGAGCGATCCCGTCGTCGGCCTCGCCGCTGCCGCCACGCTCGGGGATCACCTCGCCGCCGGGTTCGACGTCACTGCGACCCCGTCACGCCTCGAGGCCCGCTCGCTCGAGCTCGTCGGCGCGCTCGGCACGGTCCAGCTCTCCGTCGGCCGAGGCCGCGTCGGATACGGGCCGAACGACTTCGGCGCCGTCGTCGCGAGCGGCGCGCCGCCCATCGACCGCGTCGAGCTGATGACGACGGTTCCCTTCCGGCTTCCCTGGCTGCTCTCGCACCTCGGCGACTTCACGCTCGACACCGCGGTGGCGCGCTTCTCCGAGCCGCGCCACCCGTACACACCGTTTCTCTGGCAGTTCGACCTCCAATGGCGCCCGCACCCGCGGCTCACGCTCGGCGCGGTGCGCGGCGTGATGTTCGGCGGCGCGATCTGGGAGGGGATCCCGACGAGCCAGGTCCCCCTCGCGCTCCTCGGGATCAAGAACTACAAGGAGAACAACGTCTACTCCGGGACGATCGACTACCGGTTGCCGATGGAGTCGCTCCTCCCCCTCACCGCGAAGATCGAGTGGGGCACCGACGACGAGCCCGCTGCGGC
>JBJMQK010000076.1:0-2577 GCA_045802735.1 Anaeromyxobacteraceae bacterium
CCCCGAAGGACTCCTGGGCAGCTCGCCGAGGATGGAATACACGGCGGCGCGGAAGGCGAACCCGTAGTTCATGGCCAGCACGGTCGACAGCATCAGCCGCTCGCCCTCGACGCCCTCGCGATCGACGGGCGGGAAGCCGCCGGAGAAGTAGAGCCGGCGGCGGAGGTTGAGCTCGGCCGCCGAGCGGGCGCCCTTGAGGTGGTAGAGCGGCTTCTGCAGCGCCATCTGGATGCGCATCGCCTTCGGGAAGCGCTTGCGCCGGCCGAACAGGACGCCGAGCTCGCCCGCGAGCGCGCCTCCGCCCCCGTGGACCTGGAGCGTGACCTGGCCCTCCCGCACGCCGAGGAGCGCCGCCGCCTCGGGGTCGATGATCTCCTCGACCTGCTGCAGCTCGATGAAGTGGTTGCTGGGGCCGATCGTCGCGAACCGCAGTCGCGAGAGCTGCTGGATGGACCACGGGAGCTCGCGGCGGACGCGATCGACGCCGCCGTAGCGCTCGATGTCGAGCCGGCCGCCCTCCTCCATGCGGTCGAGCCCGGCCGGGTCGGCGCCGAACCGGTCGACCGCGAACTGCGCGCCGTCGGTGGCGCAGCGGATCACTTCCTCGCGGGTGAGCCGCGGGCGGTAGCTGGGCGGGTAGGGCATCCGCTCGCGGACGCGGTCGTAGAACCGCGCGATGTGGCCGGCCCCGGGGCGCTCGATGTCGAGCGCGACGAGCCCCATGCCGCAGTTCAGCGAGCAGCAGGTCATCGTCGGCCTGATCGTCTCCGTCGTGGCGACCGCGATGCTCGAGGGCATCTCCTTGTCGTCCTTCATGTGGAAGTCCGGCAGGACGGCGGCCGGTGCGGCGAGGTCGGCATCGGCGACGCCGGCGGACAGCAGCATCAGCGCCGCCGGGTCGGCTGGAGCGCTGGGGCTGTCGAACACGCGGACGTCCGCTGCGACGTCCTCCTCGGCAAGGGTCAACGGATTCATGCGGAGATCTCCACGACATTGAGTAGGTCAGAGAGGGTCACCCCGGGCCGTTGGCCGAGGGCGAGGGTGTAGCAAGGCAGTGCGCTCGCCATCAGCGAGGCGACGTCCGCGACGGGCGGGTGCGCCGGCCCGACGCCGGTCCCGGCTGAGAGCGTCGCCGCGAAGGACCAGTAGCGGCGCAGCTCGCCCGCCATGTAGGTGCTCGTCACGAGCGAGCGGGCGGCGACCTCGGGAGCGCAAGGCTGAAGCGAGGGTCCGTCGCCCGTGCCGCGCTCGAGGACGACGACGCGATCCGGCACCAGCGACGGCACGCGGTCGCGCATCGGCGTCTCCTGGCGACCGTGCGGCATGCGGCGGCCGCCGCCGCCCTCGACGCGCAGCGGCTCGACGAGCCCCCACACCGTCGTCCCGTCGGCGACGGCGATGTTGTCGCCCGTCGCGGTGCCCCCGGCCTCGAGCTCCTGGAGGAGCAGCGTCGATCGCCCCACGCCGCTCGCGGCGGCGAGCAGCGGGACGTATTCGCCCACGGTGCAGGCGGAGGCATGGAGCGGCACGCGCATGCTCCTCCCCGCCCACCACAGCGCGGGGTACTGGATCATCAGCGCGCGCACGAGCAGGTGGAACCTCGAGCGCAGGAGCCTCGCGGCGGCGCGATCGCGGCGCGGCGGGCGCCACCGGAACGTGAAGACAGCCTCGGCAGGGGTACAGCTCAGGTGGAGGTCGAAGCCGGCGGTGCAGGCGTTCTCGAGGATCAGCGCTCCGCCGCGGCGCCATGCGCCTCGCGTGAGAAGCTCCCACCCACGGGTCTCGAAGCCCTGCCGCTCGCTCTCGATCACGATCCGCACGGAGGCGTCGTCATCGGGGCGCGCATCGAGGTCGCCGGCCGCCCCTTCCGCGAGGATGTCCATGACCCAGGGCAGCGCTGACTCGATCGACAGCCGCTCCCCGACAGTGTCCAGCCCGGCCGCCACGGTCAGGCCGCGATCTCGCGGGAGGAGCGCGCGCCGACGCGCAGGGCGCTGTCGTAGACGCCGGCCAGCTCGTCGCCCAGTGCCTCGGGCCGCGAGTCGTGGCTCATCTGCTCGCGCGCGGCGGCCGCCATGCGAGCCGCCTCGCCGGGATGGTCGAGCATGTAGGCGAGCGCGCGGCTCAGCGACGACGCGTCCTGCGGCCGTGCCAGCAGGCCCGTCCGGCCCGGGATGACCACCTCGGGGACGGAGTTGACGGCGGTCGCCACCACGGGAATGCCGCACGTCATCGCCTCGATGACCGAGCACGGCAGCCCCTCCCACAAGCTGGACATCGCGAGGACGTCGAACGCGGGCAGCAGGTCGGGGACGTCGTCGCGGTCGCCGAGCAGGATGAAGCGGTCGCCCAGCCCGTGGTCGGCGATCCGGCGCTCGACCTCCGGACGGAGCTCGCCGTCGCCCACCCAGACCATGCGCACGTCGCGACGCTCGAGCGCCGCGATCGCGTCCACCATGTCGATCGGGCCCTTCTGGCGCGCGAGCCGGGCCGTCGTGCCGATCACCTTCAGGTCTCGGGTGAGCCCGAGCCGGCGGCGGGCTTCTTCGCGTGCGGCCTCGGTGACCGGCGCGATGC
>JBJMQK010000082.1:0-4797 GCA_045802735.1 Anaeromyxobacteraceae bacterium
TCGTACCCGCGCGAGAGCGCCTGGAATGCAGCGTCCCGCAGGAGGCCGGCCTCGCGCAGGCGCCGGAGCGCGAGCGGCGTCGTGGGCGTCCGGATCGACGGGTGCTCGTGGCCGTGCGCGAGCTGGAGGAACTGCGCCGCGAACTCCACGTCCACGAGGCCGCCCTTGCCCGTCTTCGGGTTCGCGCCGCGGGCGCCCTCCTTCCCCAGCTCCGCCTCCATGCGCGACCGCATGCGCCGGATCTCGGCGGCGAGCGCGGCGCGGTCGCCCGAGCGGCCGTAGACGGCGGGGACGAGGACGCGATCCCCGAGCGCCTCGAAGAGCGCCGCGTCGCCCGCGACGAAGCGCGCGCGCAGCAGCGCCTGCCGCTCCCAGAGCTGGCTCCGCACCGGCGTCGCCGCGTCGCCGCCGCCGGTGTGGTAGCGCTCGAAGCCGGAGGCGGTCGTCACGAGCGCGCCCTGGTTCCCCGAGGGCCGGAGGCGCGTGTCGATCTTGTAGAGGAACCCCTCCCTGAGCGGCATCTGCAGGAACGACATGAAGCGCTGCGCGAGCCGCGCGTGATCGCCGCGCCGCTCGCCGTCGGCCGGGTCGCGGTACACGAACACGAGGTCGAGGTCGGAGTGGTAGCCCAGCTCGCGCCCGCCGAGCTTCCCGAGCGCGATGACGCAGAGGCGCTCCGCCGGGAGCCGCCCGCGCGATCGCGCCTCCTCCTCGGCGAGGAGGAGGGCGCGCTCGAGGCAGACCTCGGCGAGATCCGAGAGCTGCGCCGCGACGCTCGTCAGGGGCAGCGTGCCGGCGATGTCGTAGACGGCGATGCGCAGCACCTCCTCGTTCTTGAAGCGCCTGAGCTCGCCGAGCGCGTGCTCGAGGCGCTCGTCGAGCGAGGTCCCGCCGGCGAACGCCGCGAGCCGCGCCGTGAGCTCGTCGCTCATCGCGTCGCGGCCCTTCTCGAGCGCGACGCCGTCCTGGCGCAGGAGCCCATCGAGCAGCTCCGGGTGGCGCAGGAAGCGCTTCGAGAGGAAGTCCGACGTGCCGAACAGCGAGAGCAGGAGGCGCGCCACGCGGTGGCGCTCGGCGAGGATGGCGAAGTATGCCTCCGGGCTCCGCAGCGCCGCGGTGAAGTCGGCGAGGAACCCGAGCGCCTGGTCCGGGTCGGGCGTCGCGAGCACCTCGTGGAGGAGCGCCACCGCGGCGGCGGGGTCGCCGCTCGGCGAGAAGGGCGTGCGCCGGCGCGCGAGCGCGTCGAGCGCGGCGATCGCGCGATCCGGGTCGGCGAACCCGCGCCGCACCGCGATCTCGGCGCGCCGCGCGTCGTCGACCTGCGGCTCCGCGAGGAGCGCCAGCTCCGGGTCGAGCTTCACCTCGCCGGAGCCCGCGCCGAGGAGCCCGGCGAAGAGCGTCGCCACGCGCTCGCGGTGAACGGCGAGCTGCTCCTCGAAGCGCTCCACCGTGTCCGCGCCCATGGCGCGCGCGAGGAGGAGGCGCTCGTCGCCTTGCGGGAGCCGGTGCGTCTGGCGGCCGTCGATCATCTGCACGCGGTGCTCGGCGCGGCGCAGGTAGGCGTAGGCGTCGGCGAGCACGTCGCGGTCGCGCGCGGGGACCACCCCGGCGAAGAGGAGCCGGTCGAGCGACGGCACCACCGCCCGCACGCGCAAAGCCGGCTGCTTGCCGCCGTGGAGGAGCTGCAGCGCCGACACGAAGAACTCCGCCTCGCGGATGCCACCCTTGCCGAGCTTGAGGTCGTCCTTGCCCTCCGCGCCGGCGCGCGCGTCGATGCGCGCCTTCATGGCCTGGATCTCGGTCAGCACCTCGAGGTCGAGGGAGCGCCGCCACACGAACGGCTCGAGCAGCGCGAGCAGCTCCTCGCCCACCGCCTCGTCGCCCGCGGCGGCGCGCGCCTTGAGGAGCGCGTTCCGCTCCCAGCTCCGGCCGAAGGACTGGTAGTAGAGCTCCGCCGCGCGGACGCTGTTCACGATCGGGCCGCTGCGGCCGTCGGGCCGCAGGTTCAGGTCCACCCGGAACACGAACCCGTCGTCGGTGGGCTTCGCGATCGCCTCGGTGACGAGCTCGGCGAGCTTCGCGTAGTACGCGAAGTGCGTCAGCTCGCTCGGGCCGCCGACCGCGCCGTCCGTGCCGTAGACGTAGATGAGGTCCACGTCGGACGAGAAGTTCAGCTCGCGCGCGCCGAGCTTCCCCATGGCGAGCGCGCAGAACCCGGCGCCGGGCTCGCGCGCGGCGAGGCCGCCGGGCGCGCCGTAGCGGGCGCGCAGGCGCCGGTCGTGGAAGCGGATCGCCGCGTCGAGGCAGGCGGTGGCGAGCGACGACAGCTCGTCCGTCACCTCGCTCATGCGGGCGCGGCGCAGGTCGCGGAGCGCGATCCGGACCACCTCGCGCGCGCGCACCCGCCGCAGGAGGCGGTGGAACCCGGCCACGTCCTCGCGGTCGAGGCGCGCCGCCGCCCGCGCGAGGAAGCGCCGCAGGTCCGCCTCGGGGCGCGGCTGGGCGAGCCGCCCCCGGCGCGAGGCGCGCGCGAGGAGCCACGGCTCGCGCGCGAGGAGGCCCGCGATCATGCGCGACGCGCCGCAGAGGAGCGCCAGCGCGGAGAGCGCGGGCTCGCGCGGCAACGCGCCCGCCGAGTCGAGGTAGCGCTCCGCGCCCGCGAGGGCGAGGTCGGGGTCGGGCGCGAGGTGGCAGGCCTCCTCGAGCGCGGCGACGCCGCCCGGAAAGCGCCGGGCGAGGCGGGCGAGCCGCTCGGCCGCATCGGGCGCGCGGAAGGGGGCGGGCTCGACGCCGGTCGGGGACGGTCGGTGCACGCCGGCGAATATAGCCGTCATCCGGCGGGATCGGCGTCCGCGCCCGGCACCGCCGCCGGGAGGACGAGGCGCAGGCCCGGTCCGCGCGGGCCTTCGAACGTATGCAGCGCCCCACCCGATGCCTCGAGCCGCTCGCGCGCCAGGAGGACGAGGAGGTCCTCTCCGAGCGCGCCGCGGTCCGGCTGCGCGGCGTTGAACGCCTCGATGGTGATGATGACGCCGCCCTCGCCGGCGACGGCGACGATCCCGATGGGCGCGGGCGCTCCGCCCTCGCCGCGCGCGGCCTCGGCCGTCCCGACGACCGCGCCCGCCACGATGTGGACGAGCGCCTGCCGGCGCGAGCGGACCGGCGGGAGCCCGGGAGCGATGTGCAGCCGCTCGAGGACGACGCCGCGCACCTCGGCGAGCCGGCGCGCCTCGGTGACGACCGACACGACGTCGAGCGGCCCCGAATGCTCCGGGGCGTCCCCGGCGATCGCGGCGAGATCCAGCATGAGGCGGCGGATGCGCTCGAGGCCGCCGCGCGCGTCGGCGAGCGCCTCGCCCACGTCGCCGTCGAGCGCGGCGCGCGCGACCGCCTCCTCGGCGTAGCGCACGTTCGCGAGCACGGAGGCGAGCGGGTTGTTGACGCCGTGGGCGACGCCGGCCGCGAGCCGCCCCGCGAGCGCGAGCCGCTCGGCGCGGGCGCGGCGCGCCTCGCTCACCGCGAGCTCGGCGACGGCGCGCGCCTCGCGGCGGCGGACGCGCTGGTGCAGCACGGCGCCCGCGACGCCGTACCCCGTCCCGCTCGCGAACGCTGCGGCCCACAGCGCGAGCGCGGCCCGCTCGGCGCCCGCCGCGGCGATCATCGCCATGCCGGGGCCGGCGACCACCGCGCCGCACGCCGCGATCGCGAGCGGCACGTCCGGGGCCGCGATGAAGAGGACCATCGGCAGGACCGGCAGGAGCGGTACGTACGGCCCGTGCGCGCCGCCGGAGCCCCAGGCGACGAGGGCGAGGCAGGCCGCGGACGCCACCCCGCCGGCGGTGACGATGGCCCGCGCGCCGCCCACCGTGCGGGCGCGGCCGAGGCCGAGGGCGCTGCCGACGAGCGCCGATCCGAGCACCGTCCGCCCGAGGAGGACCGCGGCGGCGTGCGGCCAGGCGCTCGCGACGTCGAGGGCGAGGAACAGGAGGTTCGCCGCGCCCAGCGCGTACACGAACGCTCGCCGCTCGGGTGCGGCCGCCTCGATGACCGGTCCTCGCGCCAGGGAGCCCTCCGGGCGCGGCCCCCGCCACGCCGGCGGCAATCTACCGGAGGCGCTCGCCGCACGGCACGGGTCTGACCGACCCGCGACGCCGCTGCGCGCGCGCGCACGGGTCCGGGCGGCGGGTGGTATTCACAGCGGCGCTCAGTTCACTTGATCCTCGGGTGTCACCGCCCGCCGCTGTGACGAGATCCGGCGCCTGCGGCGCCTCACTCCGGGGGGAGAAACACTCCCCCCGAGACCCCCCAACGCAAGTGAGCACCGCCATCACGCCGAGGAAACGTCCGCGCCGCGGCCCGCGCGCGAGAGCCCGTGCTGCTTGATCTTCTTGTGGAGGTTCGTCCGCTCGACGCCGAGGGCCTGCGCGGCCTGGGTGATGTTCCAGTCGTGCTCCTCGAGCTTCTTCAGGATGTAGTCGCGCTCGACGAGGTCGCGCAGCTCCTTGAGCGGCACCTCGCCGTAGCGCGAGAGGTCGCCGCCGCCCGCGGCGGGCGGCGCGGCGGCCTTCTTGCCGCCAGAACCGGGCTGGCGGTCGACCATCGGGACCACGGACGTCTCGGAACGCGCCTGGCGGGTCACCTTGCCGTTCTGCCCGGACGCGACGATCACGAACTTGTCGAGCGGCCGCCCGTCGTTGGTGGCCGACTCGCCGAGCAGGACGTTGCCCGGACCGTTCGCCAGCGAGAAGAACGGCGTGAACTCGATCGACGCCACATGCTCGGTCGTGATCTTCTTGC
>JBJMQK010000246.1:0-4571 GCA_045802735.1 Anaeromyxobacteraceae bacterium
CCACCTTCTGGTGCGACGCCTCGAGCTCGGCGCGCGCGCGCTTCTGCTCGGTGATGTCCACCATCGACGCCATCCAGCCCGCCTGCTGCCCGTCGGCGCCGACGAGCGGCGAGATGTACATGCGCGCGTCGAAGCGCTCGCCGGTCCTGCGCCGGACGCGGATCTCGAAGCCGCTGCGCGGCGTCTCGCCGCCCATCCAGGTCGCGGTCACGCGGTCGAGCGCCTCGCGCTCCTCCTCCGGCCAGTACGGGAAGGGCGGGAGCTGCCCGACGAGCTCCTCCGCGCTCCAGCCCACCATCTCGCAGAACGCGCGGTTCACGTGGGTGATCCGCCCCTGCATGTCCACGGCGCGGAGGCCCGTGATCACCGACTCCTCCATCGCGCGCCGGAACGCCGACTCGCGCCGCAGATCCTCCTCGGCCGCGAGGCGCCGGCGCATGTGCGCCGAGAGCGTCCACAGCGTCCAGGCCATCACGAGCACGAGGCCGATGATGAGGAGGAGCAGCATGTCGCGCGGCAGGTTCGAGGCGTCGGCGAACGCGGAGACGCGCAGGCGCAAGCCCTGGCCCGGCGGGTCGAGGCGCACGAGCTCGGTGAGGTCCGTCCGGACGACGACCGAGGAGTTCGCGCTCACCACGCGGTCGTCGGTCTCCATCACGACGCGGTACTTGTTCCAGAACCAGGAGGAGGCGAGGTACCGCAGCACGGCGTCGGCCGCGTAGATCCCCACGACGGCGCCGCGAAACACCCGGTCGCGGAACACCGGCACGTGGATCTCGAGCGACGCGCTCTCGTCGGCCGCCGGCGCCGGCATGGAGTACGCGGCCGCGGCCGTGCGCTGCGCCCGCTGGAACGCGAGCGCCTGCTCCGGGATCGACAGGCGCTCGCCGCGGTTCCAGGCGGTCGTCTCGCGCGGCGCGACCCAGCGCACGACCTGGTCGGCGTCGATCCAGGCGACGTGGGTCAGCTCCGGGTTCGCGGCGACGTGCTCCGCGGCCCGGCGCCGCAGGGCGTCGTCGTCCTGCTGGTCCTCCGCGACCTCCTTCGCGAGGAGCTGGAGGAACTCCTCGTTCGCGGCGAGGCGCATGCGGATCGTCTGCTCCGCCCACTGCACGTCGCGCGCGAGCGCGTTCCTGCGGGTCTCCGTCTCGTGCCGCCCGAGGACGCCGAGGAGCGCGAAGAGCGCCACGACGAACGCCCCGAGCACGAGGTTCGGCAACACCCAGATGCGCACGCTCGGCGCCGCGGCGCGGCGGAGGACTGCGAGGGCGCGCGAGGGAAGGGGCATGGAGCAACCGGCCCGGCCGGCGCCGGGGAGCAGCATGTCGCACTCCGTGCCCGGAGGATATTGGGGTTCACCCTGATAGGGAAACACCTCATTCCGCTCGCGGCCGCCTTCGGTCAGTCTCGCGCCCACACCCGCTTCTCGTCCGAGGAGGACAGAGATGACCTGGACGCAAGTCTATTCGCCGCTCGGCAACCTCTACCTCTCGGCCCTCGTGGCCGCGATCCCGGTGGTCGTGCTGCTCGCCTCGCTCGCCTTCTTCCACGTGAAGGCGCACATCGCGGCCGGCCTCGGGCTCCTGCTCGCCCTCGGCGTCGCGGTCTTCGCGTACGGCATGCCCGTGCAGATGGCCGGCATGTCGGCCGTGTACGGGGCGCTGTTCGGGCTCCTCCCCATCGGCTGGATCATCCTCAACGCCATCTTCATCTACGACCTCACCGTCAAGACCGGGAAGTTCGAGGTCGTGAAGGACACGATCGCGGGCATCGCCGGCGACCGGCGCATCCAGGTGCTGCTCATCGCCTACGCCTTCGGCGCCTTCATCGAGGGCGCCGCCGGGTTCGGCACCCCCGTCGCGATCTCGGCGGCGATGCTCATCGGCCTCGGCTTCAAGCCGCTCGCGGCCGCCGGCCTCGCGCTCATCGGCAACACGGCGCCGGTGGCCTACGGCGCCCTCGGCACCCCGATCATCACGCTCGCGAAGGTGACGGGGATGAACGAGAACGTGCTGTCCGCGATGGTGGGGCGACAGCTCCCGCTCTTCTCGCTCATCGTGCCGTTCTGGCTCGTGTGGTCGATGTCCGGTTTCCGCGGGATGCTCGGCGTCTGGCCGGCCTGCCTCGTCGCCGGCCTGTCCTTCGCCATCCCGCAGTTCGTGGTGTCGAACTTCTTCGGCCCCTCGCTCGTCGACATCATCGCCGCCGCCTCTTCGATCGCGGCCACCTACCTGCTCATGAAGGTGTGGCAGCCGAAGAGCGTGTGGCGCTACCCCGACGAGCGTGAGGCGGACGCCCGGGCCGCGACGTCGCCGGCGTTCAAGTCGGTGGGCGCGGCCGCCCGCAAGCACACCGCCGGCGAGGCGTGGCTCGCGTGGATGCCGTGGATCGTCCTCTCGGTCGTCGTCTTCGTCTGGGGCATGCCGAGCGTCAAGGCGTGGCTGAACGGCGTCTCGAACCCGACGTTCGAGATCCCCTGGCTCCACAACCTCGTGAAGAAGGCGCCGCCGGTCGCGAAGGCGCTGTCGCCCGAGGCCGCGAAGTACAGCCTCAACTGGCTCTCCGCGACCGGGACCGGCCTCCTCCTCGCCGGCATCGTCGCGGGGCTCTGGCTCAAGGTCAGCGTCGGCGAGCTCGCCGCGACGTACTTCAAGACGCTGAAGCGCGTCCGGATGTCCCTCCTCACGATCGCGTGCATGCTCGCGCTCGGCTTCACCACGAAGTACTGCGGCTCCGACTCGACCATGGGGCTCGCCTTCGCCTCGACGGGCGCGCTCTTCCCGTTCTTCTCGCCGCTCCTCGGCTGGCTGGGCGTGGCGCTCACCGGCTCCGACACCTCCTCGAACGTGCTGTTCGGGAACCTCCAGGTGGTGAGCGCGCAGCAGATCGGGATGAACCCCGTCCTCGCCGCGGCGTCGAACAGCTCGGGCGGCGTCATGGGCAAGATGATCGACGCGCAGAGCATCGTCGTCGCAGGCGTCGCGACGGGGCAGGACGGGCAGGAGGGCACGATCCTGCGCTACGTGTTCTGGCACTCGCTCGCGCTGGCCTGCCTCGTGGGCGTCGTCGTGTTCCTGCAGGCGTACGTCTTCACCGGCATGGTGCCGCACTAAACGACAGTTCGTGCTGAGAGATCACTTCGTGCTCTCTCAGCACGCTGTCGTTTAGCCACATTCGAAGGAGGGCTGCGCCCTCCCCCTGCCGAGCAAAGCTCGTCAGGGACCCCCTCCTGCTCGCAGGGGCCCACGCGCCACTCTCGTGGCGCTGTCCCTGCTTCGCGCCTGCGGCGCGTATCGCAGCTGTTTTCGCATCGCGCTCGGTCTTTGAGGAACCGCGATGCGCGGCGCCGGGGGGCGCGCGGCGTTACCACCCGCCGCCGTGCGACCCCTCGTGCTCTTCGCGCCCGGCGCCGGCGCGCCCTCCACCTCGCCGTGGATGGAGCGCTGGGCGGCGCGCCTCGCGACCCTGGGCGAGGTGCGCCGCTTCGACTACCCGTACATGCTCGCCGGCCGGCGCAGCCCCGACCGTCTGCCGGCGCTCGTCGCGGCGCACCGCGAGGCGCTCGCCGCGGCGCGCGGCTCGTCGCGGAGGCCGGTCGTGCTCGCCGGGAAGTCCATGGGGTCGCGGGTGGGTTGCCACGTCGCGCTCGAGGAGGCGGTGCGCGCGGTGGTGTGCCTCGGGTACCCGCTGCGGAGCCCGCGCGGCGAGCTGCGCAAGGACGTCCTCCTGGCGCTGCGCACGCCGGTGCTCTTCGTGCAGGGGGCGCGCGACCCCCTCTGCCCGCTCGATGCGCTCGAGGAGGTGCGGCGCGGGATGGCGGCGCCGTCGGCGCTCCACGTCGTCCCGGGCGGGAACCACTCGCTCGAGGTCGGCGCCCGCGAGCTGCGCGCGCGCGGCGAGACGCAGGAGGAGGTGGACGCGCGCGCGCTCGCCGCGATCGCCTGGTTCGTCGCCGAGCGGGGGGCGGCCGGCGCACGCGGTGAGGAGCGCGCGCGCACGGCGCGTTACGTGGCGTTCCTGCGCGGGGTGAGCCCGTCGAACGCGAAGATGCCAGAGCTCGCGGCGGCGTTCGAGGCGGCGGGCTTCGCCGAGGCGAGGACGGTGCTCTCGAGCGGAAACGTCGTCTTCGCCGCGCCGCCGGCGCCGCTCGATGCGCTCGCGCGCCGGGCCGAGGCCGCGATGGAGGCGCGGCTCGGGAGGGCCTTCCCGGCGATCGTCCGTGAGGTGGCGGAGCTGCGCCGGCTCCTCGCGGCCGAGCCGTTCGCCGCGTTCCGGCTCCCCGCCGCGGCGAAGCGCGTCGTCACCTTCTTGCGCGCGGCGCCGGCGCGGCGCCCGGCGCTGCCGATCGAGCGCGAGGGCGCACGGATCCTCGCCGTCGTCGGGCGCGAGGTGCTCTCCGCCTACGTGCCGGGCCCGCGCGGCCCGGTCTTCATGACGCTCATCGAGAAGGCGTTCGGGAAGGACGTGACGACGCGCACCTGGGAGACGGTGCAGAAGGTCGCCGCGGCCGCGCCCTGACACCCGGCGCACGCCGGAAGTGCCACGAGAAAATCGTCGATTGCGACCCCGGA
>JBJMQK010000100.1:0-10722 GCA_045802735.1 Anaeromyxobacteraceae bacterium
GAACGAGCACCCCTGGTTCAAGCAGGCGCGGCGCGACCCGCAATCGAAATACCGCGACTGGTACATCTGGTCGAAGAAGAAGCCGGCGAACGCCAACACCGGCATGGTCTTCCCGGGCGTGCAGAAATCGACCTGGAGCTACGACGAGGCGGCCAAGGCCTGGTACTTCCACCGCTTCTACGACTTCCAGCCGGACCTCGACACCTCGAATCCCGAGGTACAGGCGGAGATCCGCCGGATCATGGGCTTCTGGCTCCAGCTCGGCGTCTCGGGATTCCGCATGGACGCGGTGCCCTTCGTCATCCAGAAGAAGGGCGCCGGCGTGAGGGCCGTCGAGCAGTACGACATGCTGCGCGACCTGCGCGAGTTCCTGCAGTGGCGGACGGCCGACGCCATCCTGCTCGCCGAGGCGAACGTCCTGCCGAAGACCGACCTCGAGTACTTCGGGGACGACGCCGACCGCATGCACATGATGTTCAACTTCCAGGCGAACCAGCACCTCTTCCTCGCGCTCGCCACCGCCGACGCGCGGCCGCTCGTCGCGGCGCTCGAGGCGACGCGCCCGCGCCCGGCCTCGGCGCAGTGGGGGCTCTTCCTGCGGAACCACGACGAGCTCGACCTCGGCCGGCTGGATGACGGGGAGCGCGCGAGCGTGTTCCAGGCGTTCGCGCCGGAGAAGGGCATGCAGCTCTACGACCGCGGCATCCGCCGCCGGCTCGCGCCGATGCTCGACGGCGATCGGCGCCGGCTGGAGCTCGCCTACAGCCTGCTCTTCTCGCTCCCCGGCACGCCGGTCATCCGCTACGGCGACGAGCTGGGGATGGGCGAGGACCTGCGCCTCCCGGAGCGCGCCTGCGCCCGGACGCCGATGCAGTGGTCCACCGAGCCGCAGGCGGGCTTCTCCAAGGCGAGGAAGACGGTCCTGCCGGTCATCTCCGAGGGGCCGTTCGGCTACCCCGAGGTGAACGCCGGCGACCAGCGCCGCGACCCGGAGTCGATGCTCAACTGGACGGAGCGCGTCATCCGCATGCGCAAGGAGTGCCCGGAGCTGGGCTGGGGCGACTTCGAGGCGCTGCGCACCGCGCGCGACGAGGTGCTGGCGCTGCGCTTCGCGTGGCGCGGGAACGCCATGGTCACCGTCCACAACCTCGCCGGGAAGCCGCTCACCGCCGTGCTGTCCGAGAAGGAGGTGGGGAGCGACAAGCTCGTGAACCTCTTCGCCGACGACCACAGCCGGGCGGTGAAGGGTCGCCACCGGATCGACCTCGAGCCCTACGGCTACCGCTGGTACCGGGTCGGCGCGCTCGACTACCTGTTGCGCCGCCGCGACTGGTGAGGGTCCGCGGGGCCGGGGGCGAACGCGCGGCCCGACTCCCGACGCCTACCGGACCGCGTGCGCCGGCCGCACCGTCGCGCCGTGGCGCTCGGGAAGCCGGAGCGGCGGCCAGAAGGCGTCGGCGGTGACGAGGCCGCGCGCGAAGCGCCGCTCCACGGCCGAGAAGAGCGTCATGGCCACGAGGAAGGCCGCCGGGAGGCCGACGAGGCGCGTGACGAGGAAGTACTGCCCCCTCTTGCTGCTCCAGGCGACCGCGGCGAGCGCGTTCGTGAGCTGGAACACCGAGACGTGGACGAGGAAGAGCGAGTAGGACCGCTCCCCGAGCCACACGAAGAGCGGCGAAGCGAGCACGCCGTCGCCGCGCGCGGCGACGAGCCGCTGCACGACGCCGGTGTAGACGAGCCCGTACCCGACGTGGACGTTCACCGGCAGCCACACCGCCGCGACGACCCAGGCGACCCCGGTGCAGCAGAGGATGGGCGCCGCGCGCCGGGAGAGGTCGAAGTGCGCGATGAGGATGCCGCCGCAGAAGCAGGAGGCGTAGGCGAGGAGGCTGTACGGCATCGACCACGGCGGCCGCGTCACGGTGACGAGGCGCGGGACGAGCGTCGAGACGACGACGAGCGCCAGGAACCAGGCGAGCCCGCGCCGGAGGTTGAAGCGGCGCGCGCCCCACACCAGCACGACGAGCGGCACGCACAGGTAGAACAGGACCTCGACGGCAAGGCTCCACCACGCGTCGTTGAAGAGCACGGCCTGGAACCGCAGGATGAACGCCTGCGACAGCCACACGCCCCAGCCGAACGGCGGCAACGTCTCCGCGAGTCTTCGCCCGACCTGCCGTGAATGGTGAAGCCCGGCGTGCGGCGAGCAAGCCTCCGCCGCGGCGGGCGCATGGGGCAGGCTCGTGCGGAGAGGCGGCGCGGCGGGCGAGCCCTCCCTGTGCGTGCCTGGCTCCCCGGAGAGAGCGCGGCCGTCGCGCGCCGCGCCCGGGGTGCGCAGCCTCAACGCGGGGCGGCCAATCCGCCCGGGAGGTTCGATGGCGCACCCCTGCGAACGCGTCCTCGTCGTCGACGACGACGCGGACAACCGCGACGCGATCGCGATGATCCTCGAGGAGGAGGGCATCGACGTGCGCGCGGCCACGGCGCACGACGCGCTCGACGCGTTGCGCGCCGGGTACCGCCCCGACGTCATCGTGCTCGACCTCGTCATGCCGGGGATCTCCGGGCGCGTCTTCCGCGAGCACCTCGAGCGCGATGCCAGGCTCGGGGCGATCCCGATCGTGCTCTGCACCGCCTCGCCCCAGCTCGCGCAGGACGCCGGGTTCGTCGACGCGGTCATCGCGAAGCCGTTCGACGCCGACGCCTTCTTCCGCGCGCTGGCGGAGCTGTGCCTCGAGGCGAAGCGCACCGTCCTCTGACGCCGGGAGGAGGACGCTTGCAGCCCCCCGCGGGCTGCGATACACGCCCGCCATGAGCGACGCAGCCCGCCCATCGAACTTCCTCTCGGAGATCATCGAGGCCGACCTCGCCGCCGGCCGCAACGGCGGGCAGGTCGTGACGCGCTTCCCCCCCGAGCCGAACGGCTTCCTCCACATCGGTCACGCGAAGTCGGTGCTGCTCAACTTCGGCCTGGCCCGGCAGTACCGCGGGCGCGCGCACCTGCGCTTCGACGACACGAACCCCACCACCGAGGACACCTCGTACGTGGAGTCGATCGAGGCCGACGTGCGCTGGCTCGGCTGCGACTGGGGCGATCACCTTCACTACGCGTCCGATTACTTCGAGCGGATGTACGGGTGCGCGGTGCGGCTCGTCCGCGAGGGGAAGGCCTACGTCGACTCGCAGCCGCAGGAGGCGATCCGCGAGCAGCGCGGGTCGTTCGAGCGACCGGGGGTGAACAGCCCGTTCCGCGATCGCCCCGCCGCCGAGAGCCTCGCCCTCCTCGCGAAGATGCGGGAGGGCGCGTTCCCCGACGGCGCGTGCGTGCTGCGCGCCCGCATCGACATGGCGCACCCGAACGTGCTCCTGCGCGACCCGCTCCTCTACCGGATCCGGCACGCGCACCACCACCGCACCGGCGACGCCTGGCCCATCTACCCGATGTACGACTACGCCCACCCGCTCGAGGACGCGTTCGAGGGCGTCACGCACTCGATCTGCACGCTCGAGTTCGAGTCGAACCGCGAGCTGTACGACTGGGTGCTCGACCACACCGGCCCGTGGGACCCGCGCCCGCGCCAGTACGAGTTCGCGCGGCTCGCGCTCGGCTACACGGTGATGTCGAAGCGGAAGCTCCTCCAGCTCGTGAACGAGAAGCGCGTCTCCGGCTGGGACGACCCACGCATGCCGACGCTCGCGGGGCTGCGGCGCCGCGGCGTGACGCCCGAGGCGCTGCGCGACTTCGCCGACCTCATCGGCGTCGCGAAGAACAACAGCGTCGTCGACATCGGCAAGCTCGAGTTCGCGATCCGCGGCGACCTCGAGGCGCGCTCGCCGCGCGCGATGGCGGTGCTCCGGCCGCTCCGGGTCGTCGTCTCCACCTGGCCCGAGGGGAAGGTCGAGGAGCTGGACGTGCCGTGGTGGCCCGGCGATCCGTCGCGCGGGAGCCGCAAGGTGCCCTTCGGACGCGAGCTCTTCATCGAACGCGACGACTTCGCCGAGGATCCGCCGGCGGACTGGAAGCGGCTCGCGCCGGGCCGCGAGGTGCGCCTCGCGGGCGGCTACATCGTCCGCTGCGAGGAGGTGGTGCGGGGCCCCTCGGGCGAGATCGCCGCGCTGCGCTGCAGCCACGATCCCGCGTCGCGCGGCGCCGATCGGCGCGCGGGCGGCACGCTGCACTGGGTGGACGCCACCCGCTCGATCCCGGCCGAGGTCCGGCTCTACGATCGCCTCTTCACCGTCGAGCAGCCCGACGCCGAGGGGAACTTCCTCGACGTCCTCAACCCCGACTCGCTCGTCGTCGCCGAGGGCGCCCGAGCCGAGCCGGCGCTCGCCGACGCGGCGCCGGGGAGCCGCTGGCAGTTCCTGCGCCAGGGCTACTTCTTCGTGGACCCGGTGGACGCCCGGCCCGGGCAGCCGGTCTTCAACCGCACCATCTCGCTCAAGGACACCTGGGCGACGCGCGGCGCACCGGCCCCCGAGGCGCGGCGCGCGCGGGCGAAGAAGGACGGCGCGGCGCCCGCAGCGAAGGCGACCCCCGAGCCGCGCGCCGAGGCGCGGCCGCCGGATCCCGCCGCCGCGGCGCGCGCGGAGCGCCTGCGGGCGCTCGGCCTCGCCGAGGCGGAGGCCGCGGTCGTGGCGCGTGACGCGGAGCGGGCCGGCTACTTCGACGCGGCGGTCGCCGCGGGTGCCGAGCCGCGCTCGGCGGCGCGCTGGCTCGCGAACGAGCTGCTCGGGCTCGCCGGGGACCGCGCGCTCGGCGCCCTCCCCCTCCCCGGCGCCGCCTTCGGCCGGTTCGTCGCGCTGGTGGACGCGGGGCGCCTCTCGCCCGGCGCGGGGAAGACGCTCCTCGCCGACCTCGCCGCGAACGGCGGAGAGCCCGCGGCGCGCCTGCGCGAGCTCGGGCTCGAGAAGGTGGAGGACCAGGGTGCGGTGGGCGCCGCCATCGCGCGCGCGCTCGCGGCGCAGCCGGCCGAGGTGGAGCGCTACCGCAAGGGCGAGAAGAAGCTCTTCGGCTTCCTCCTCGGCGCGGCGATGCGCGAGGCGAAGGGCGCGGCAGACGCCGGGCTCGTGCGGAAGCTCCTCGAGGAGCGGCTGCGCTAGCGACGCCATGCGCTTCCTCGGCGTCGGCGAGTCGAACGACCTCGGCGACCTCTACCTGCGGCTCCTCCGCACGGGGCACGAGGTGAAGGTCGCCGTGGACGACGAGGCCTGTCACGAGGTGCTCGCCGGGCTCGTGCCGCGCGTCGCGCGCTGGGAGGACGAGCTCGGCTGGGTGCGCGCGGCCGGCGAGGACGGCGTCGTCCTGTTCGAGGACGTGAACCACGGCGCCGCCCAGGACGACCTCCGCCGCGAGGGCTTCCAGGTCGTGGGCGGCAGCGCCGAGGGCGACCGGCTCGAGAACGACCGCGCGCGCGGCCAGGAGGCGCTGCGCGCGGCGGGGCTCGCCACGGTGCGGTCGCAGAGCTTCGCCGGGTTCGACGACGCCATCCGCTTCGCCGCGCGCGGCCGCTGGGTGGTGAAGCTCGAGGGCGGCTGGGCCTCGCACCGGGGCTACGTCGGCGAGCTGGACTCGGGCGAGGACGTGCGCGCCTACCTCGGGCAGCAGCGCGACACGTGGCCGTACGAGGAGACGCCGCGCATCCTCTTGCAGGAGCACGTCTCGGGCGTCGAGATGGGGGTCGGCGCCTACTTCGACGGTACGCGCTTCCTCTCGCCGCCGTGCCTCGACTGGGAGCACAAGCGCTTCTTCCCGGGCGACCTCGGCGAGCTGACCGGCGAGATGGGCACGCTCGTCACCTACCGCGGCGGCGAGGCGTTCTTCGAGGCGACGCTCGGGCGCCTCGCGCCGCTCCTGCGCGACGCCGGGCACGTCGGCTACGTGAACCTCAACACCATCGTGAACGAGGACGGCGTCTGGCCGCTCGAGCTGACCTGCCGCTTCGGGTATCCCGGGTTCGCCATCCTGGACGCGCTCCACGTCGACGGGTGGGACACGATCCTCACGCGGCTGCTCGGGCGCGGGCCCCCGAGCTTCGAGACGTACCCCGGGTACGCGGTGGGGATCGTGCTCACCGTCCCGCCCTTCCCGTACGCGGGCCCGGCGCGCGCGGCCGGCAGCCCCATCCTCACGCGCCGGCCGCTCGGCGCCGACGAGCAGCTGCACCTCCACCTCGGCGAGGTGAAGCTCGAGGGCGGACGCTGGGTGACGAGCGGGCCCACCGGCTACGTGCTCGTCGCGACCGGCCGCGGCGACGGCGCCGAGGAGGCGCGGGTGGCCGCGGCTGCGCTCGCGCGCGAGGTCGTCATCGCGAACGCGCGCTACCGCACCGACGTCGGCGAGCGGTTCACGCGCGAGGAGCGCGCCCGGCTCGAGCGGCTCGGCTGGCTCGGCGCGGCCCCGGCGCCCAGCTCGCGCCGGTAGCGCTCGAAGCAGCGCGCCCCGGCGGCGAGGCGCATGAGCGCGCCCTCGGCGAGGTACGGCGCGACCGACGGATCCGCGGCGACGATGGGACCGAACACCTCTCGGTTCCACGCCTCGGAGTGCTTCACGTCGAGCGTCGCGTGGAGCGCGAAGTAGCGCGTGCCCTCGCGCGAGACGCCGACCCGCCGCAGCGCGGCGACGACGTGCACCGCCCGCGTCGGCGCCGTGAGCTCGATCGCGCCGAGCGCCCCGAGCGCGTGGTGGGCGTAGCGGCGGCTCGACGCGAGCGCGACGAGGAGGTTCGCGAGCGCGAGCGACTCCCAGACGACGGGCGCGGCCCCGGACGCGGCGCCGACCTCGCGCGCGAGGTCCTCGAGCATCCCGCCGTGCATCCCCTCCTCGCGGCCGCGACCCATCTCGTCCCAGTAGTTCCGCGCCAGCTCGAGCTTCGCGCGCAGCGGCGCCTTCACCTGGGTGAGCGCGACGAGGTCGTCGAAGCCGGCCTCGCCCGCCACCTCCTGGGCGAGGAACCAGCGCAGCTCCTCGCGCGTCGCGCGCGCGGCGAGGTACGGGAACAGCGGATCGCCCTGCCCCGGGCCGTCCTCGCGCAGCCGCTCGAACCAGGCGACGAAGCCCGCGGGATCGCGCGGCGCGAGCGACGCGCGCGCGGCCACCGCGGCCCGCTCCGCCTCGACGAACTCACCCTCGAGCGCGAGGAGGCGCGCATCGCGGCGCAGCGCCGCCCGCCAGCCGGCGTGGGGGACGCCCGGGCGCAGGCGGCCGGCGTTCCAGGCGTTCAGGGTCTCGTGCAGCCGGGCGGGCTCGGTGTGCGACACGCGGTCCTCCGTTAGGCGGGGCGACGGCAGGTGAGCGCGACGACGGCGATCCGCTCGACGTCGGCGTAGGGCTCGCGCTCCAGCTCCTCGCCGAAAACGTCGGGGTCGAGCTCCTCGTATGCAACCGCCGCGGCGCCGGCGAGCGCGGGCGCGAGCTCTGCCTCGAGCGCGTGGCGGCCGTCCACCACGGGTGTGGCGGTGTAGAGCACGAGCCGCCCGCCCGGCGCGAGCCGCGCGAGGGCCTCGCGGGCGATGCGCGCGGAGAGCGCGACGCCGCGCGGCCCGCCGCCGTCGCGGTAGGTGCGGCGCCGCTCGTCGACGAGGTACGGAGGGTTCGCGACGACGAGATCGATGGGACCTTCGACCCCGGCGAGGACGTCCGACTGGACGATCTCCGGCGCGGCGCCCGCCAGCGCGGCGTTCACCGCGGCGAAGCGGAGCGCGCGCGGGCTCACGTCGGAGAGCACGAGCGCCTCGACGCGGTCGGCCACGCAGAGCCCGCCCGCCCCGCTGCCGCACCCGACGTCGACGGCGCGGCGCGCGCCTCGCACCTCGCGGCGGAGCAGCGCGGCGAAGCGGTAGGTGTCGGGCCCGAAGAAGACCGCGTCGGCGTCGAGCGTCGGGTACGCGGAGTGGGCGAGGAGGAGGTCACCCAGCGACGAGAAGCGCACGCTGCTGCGGGACGCGCCGCCGGGGAGCCGCTCGGCGGCCCCGGCGGCCGCGAGCAGCGCGGCCAGGTCCGGCGGGAGAAGACCTTCCCGGCACGGGCGGCTCCAGCCGAAAGTGTCCCGGAGTGACCGCGCCTCGGCGTTCTGCGGGCGCGCGTTCACGCGGCGATGCGTCTCGGGGGTCGGCGTGACGAAGCGGTAGCCGAGCTCGCGCAGTCGCGAGCCGAGGTCGACGAGCGCCCGGTCGGCGGAGAGCACGCCCCGGTTCTTGCGGCCCGCCCCGCCGCGCCGCCACCCTCGCCCGTGAGGCAGGCAGGTCACAGCAGGGTACAGACGCGATATAACCTGCGGCCAGGAGGGAGGACCATGGTTCGGCGGAGAGGGGCCCTCGCAGGCGCGGTGTTGCTCGCGGTCGTGATCGCCCTGGTGGCGTGGCGCCTGTCCGCCGCCTCGACGGCGACCGCGGCCCATTCCGTTCGCGCCGAGCGTAGCCCGGCGCAGCCGGGCGGAGTCGAAGCGCCCGAGACCGCGAACCATTCCGTTCGTGCCGAGCGTGGCCCGGCGCAGCCGGGCGGAGTCGAAGCGCCCCCGACCCCGCCCCCCGCCGACGCCCCCGCACCTGCGGCCGCCGTCCGCCCCGCGCGCCCCCCCGTGGACGTCGCCGGGTGGGAGCGGGCGCGTCTCGCGTTCGGCTTTCGCGAGCTCGGCCGCATCGCGCCGTACGTGAAGACCGGGCTCGACGCCGCGCGCCGCGACATGGCCTTCTGCTTCGCCCGCGGCGGCGCGGGCGAGGCGGACGCGCCCGCCGATCCGACCATCCTCACGCTCTACCTCGAGGCGCGCGAGGGCGCGATCGACGTCGTGGAGAGCGCGGTCGACCACCGCGGCGCCGCGCGCCCGGAGCTCATCGAGTGCTGCCGCGAGGTCCTGCGCGGCTACGAGATCTCGGCGTTCGGAGCGGTCCCGGGCCAACGCTACCGGTTCAAGTACGCCCTGGAGTGAGCGCGCCGGCGGCGCGCGAGGAGAGCGGGATGCGTTCGACGATCATGCGGTCCGCGGTTCTCGCCGCCGCGCTCGCCGCGGCTGGGACGGCCGCCGCGGCCGGCCCGCTCTTCCCGGTGAGGAAGGACGGCAAGTGGGGGTACATCGACCGCGCCGGCGCCGTCGTCATCGCGCCGAGGTTCGAGCGCGCCGAGCGCTACTCCGAGGGGCTGGCCGCGGTCGAGGCCGACGGGAAGCGCGGGTACGTCGACGAGACGGGGAAGCTGGCGCTCATCCCGGAGCAGGCGCCCGCGGGCGAGGTCCACCGGCGCTTCTCCGATGGGCTCGCCGCAGTGAAGAGCGGCGGCGCGATCGGCTTCATCGATCGCACCGGAAAGCTCGCCGTCCCGGCGCGGTTCACGTCCGCCGACGACTTCTCCGAGGGGTACGCCTTCGCCTGTGACGAGGCGGGCTGCGGGTACATCGACAGGGCGGGGCGCCCGGTGGTGGGAGCGGGCCTCCTCGCCGGCAAGCCGTTCCAGAACGGGGTCGCCGGCGTCGCGCTCCGCGGCGGCCGGCACGGCGCGAAACGATACATGCTGCACGACGCGAAGCGCGGGCGGCTCGTCGGCGACTACGACGACGTCGGGCCGCTCTCCGAGGGCCTCATCCCGGTGCGCTTCGACGGGCGATGGGGCTACGTCGACGCGAGCGGGCGCCCCGTGATCCGGCCCCGCTTCGCGGGCGCCGGCGCCTTCTCCGAGGGGCTCGCGCCGGTCCACCCGCAGGTGTGGAGCTGCGGCTACGCCGACAAGAGCGGCGCGCTCGCGATCCCCGCGCGCTTCCGGCTGTGCTTCGGCTTCGCGGAGGGCCGCGCGCGCGTCGAGCTCCTGGGGACCGATCCCAAGGTCCAGCAGCCGGCCTTCATCGACCGCACCGGCGCGGTGGTCATCGACGGCACGAAGGCGAAGCCGCCGTTCCAGAGCGCGGAGGACTTCTCCGGCGGGCTCGCGGCGGTGGAGTCGGCGAGCGCGTCCGGTGGGAAGAGGCTCGGGTACGTGGACGCGAGCGGCCGGTACGTCTGGCCGCCGACCGAGTAGGCTGAACGCGACGAGGGGGCCGGCGAAACCGGCCCCCTCGCCCCCCGCAAAATGTCACTTCGCCCGCGCTGCTACTTGTTGCAGATCGGGTGCGCCGGGTTCGGGCTCACGCAGATCGGCCGCATCATCTCGTTGTCCTCGTGCGAGAGGATGTGGCAGTGCCACACGTACAGGCCCGGGATGTCGAAGAAGGCCTGCAGCTTCGTGATCTCGCCGGGGTTCGTCTGGAGCGTGTCCTTCTGCGCGCCGACCTCCCACGCGAACGGCGGGTTCGCGGTCACGCCCTTCTTCACGAAAGAATCCGGGTTCGGCGGGCACGAGGCGGCCGTCGGGGTCGCCTGGCACGCCGCGATCGCCGCGTCATACGCGGCGAGGTTGATCGGCGTGCGGCTCACCACCTTGAACTGCGTCTGGTGCAGGTGGATCGGGTGGGAGTCGGCGGTGCGGTTCACGATCGTCCACTCCTCGAGCGCGCCCACGGCGATGTTCTCGGTGATCGGCGCCGCCCAGGGCTGCGGGCCGAACGCGTCGCCGACCTGCGCCTCGGACGGGCCCGCCGGGTCGATGACCGAGGCGAACTCGGTGAGCGTCACGGTGCGCTTCGTCGCCGCCGGCATGGTCTTCGGCAGGAAGGTGTCGGGCGGCGGCGCGAGCCTCGCCGGGAGCACGCTCGTGTCGGGCGCGGTCCGAGCTACGACGTCGAACGCCATGAT
>JBJMQK010000345.1:0-7888 GCA_045802735.1 Anaeromyxobacteraceae bacterium
GTGTGCCCCGAGGCGCTGCGCGGCGCCGGCGGCGAAGGGCAGTCGCGGGCGCAGGGCTCGGGCCGAAGCGCGGGGGCTCAGCCGCGGACGAGCTCTTGCAGATCCTCGGCGAGCGCCTTCGCTCGCTCGGCGACCGCGCTCGGCACGCCCTCCTCGGACGCGCAGGACGCGGCCAGCCGCCGCGCGGCGGCGGCGAGGCGCACGAGCCGTTCGCCCTCGGCAGGCGGCTCGGGCCGCGGCTCGGGACCGTAACGCTCGCTGAGCTGGCGCGACAGCGCCGAGGGCGTGGGCGGCCGCTCGAAGATGTCGTCGCGCATCTCGCGCCATCCGTCCTCCGGCAGCCGGCCGGCCGCCTCGGCCCGCGACAGCACCTCGATGACCTCGAACGACGGCGCGGGCCGCGCCTCGGCCTCGCGGCCGCCGCGCGCCACCGCCGGCTCGTGCCGCTCGATGAAGCCGTAGCTCATCGTGAGCTTCTCGGCGGTGGCCTTGCGGATGAACAGCTCCTTCCCGCAGTACGCCTCGAAGCTCTTGAAGCCCCACTCGCGCCAGAGCGCGTCGCGCTTCACCTCGCTGAGCATCCGCCCGAGCTCGACCCATGAGGACTTGAACTGGCGTGCGCACTCGAGCACGCGGCGGCGCAGCGTTCCCTCCGGCAACTGCTCGAGGTGCGACTCGATCTTCTCCGCGGCAGCTGTCACACCCGCGCTTGTAGCGCACGCCCCTGACAGCTCGCGCCGGAGCGGCCCGCGTTCAATTTCGAATGCGGAACGCGAGCGACACCACCGGGCGCTGCCCCGGGAACGGCTCGAAGCTCCACGCGGCGAGCCGCGCGTGGAGGCAGTCGCGCAGCTCCCCGCTCTTGAAGCGCGGGTCCTCGACCCAGAGCTGGACGACGCGCCCGTCGTTTCCGATGGCGAACGACACCGGGATCTCGCCCGTGAACTCGGGCGAGCGTTTCGCCTCGTCGCGCAGGCAGGGCGCGAGCGAGCCCTGCTGCCGCGCCACCCGCTCCTGGATGCGGCGGGGGTCGTACTGCGCGAGCACGAGGTCGCCGCCCTGCGCGCTGCCGCGCGCCGCCGCGCTCCGCGCCGGAGCAGCGCGCTTCGGGTGTGCGCTCGCGCCCGGGCCGGTGGCGGGCGACAGCTCCGGCACCGCCACCTCGTCATCCGCAACAGGCGGCGCGCCCACTCGCACCTCGCCGATCGCGATGCCCTCGCCGAAGTCCTCGAGCAGCGCGCTCGAGCGCGCCTTGCGGGCCGCGACCCACCACGCCCCGCCGCCGGCGAGCCCGAGGAGCACGAGCGCCGCCGCCGCGAGCGCCGCGCCGCGCAGCGCGCCCCGCCTGCGCGCGAGGCGCCGCGTGACGGTGACCTCCGCCTCGACGCGCGCCCGCGCCTCGGCCCGGCGCAGGTGCACGAGCAACGCCGGGACCTCCGCGAGCGGGCGCCACGCGCCGTCCTCGCCCGCGACGAGCGCGTCGCCCGCGACCTCGCCCGCCTCGACGAGGGCGGCGAGCCGGTCCTCCGGGACCGGTCCGAAGACCTGCCCGCGGGACTTGAACACCCATTCGCGCCCGGCGGAGGCGCTCGTCGTCTCTCGCAGCTCGTTCGGCATGGAGGGGAAGGTTCGCGCTGGATCGGCGCCTGGGAAGCGTGCTCAAGTTAGCACGCCGTGGAGAAGCGTCGCTATGCGCTGCTCATCGCCTATGATGGCGGAGCCTTTAGAGGTTTTCAGCGCCAACCGGGGCTGCCCACCGTACAGGAGCGGCTCGAGGAGGCACTTCTCGGGCTAGGTGTGCGGACGCACCTCGAGTACGCCGCGCGCACCGACGCCGGGGTGCACGCGCTCGCGCAGGTCGTCACGTTCGGAGCGACTTCCGGGCTCGACGCCGGCCTCTTGCGCGCGGCCGTGAACGCCGCCACGCCCGACGCGATCCTCTGCCTCGACGCCGCGGAGGTGCCGGCGCGCTTCCACGCGCGCGCCTCGGCGCGATCGCGCCGCTACGTCTACCTCGTCGGATGGCCCGCCCCGCCCGGCCTCGCGCCGTACGCGTGGAGCCTCCCCGATGCGCGCGCGTTTCCGGACCTCGCGGCGCCGGCGCTCGACCTCGCGCGAGCCCGCGACGCGCTCGCGCGGGCGGTCGGCGAGCACGACTTCGGCGGCTTCGCCCGCCCGGGCGAACAGACCGCACGGAGGCGCTACGACCCGCGCGCGACGGTCCGCACCGTGACGCGCGCCGACGTGGTCGCCGCATCCTGGGCGCCCCTGGCGGCGATGGTCCTCGAGGGGCAGGGCTTCCTTCGGGCGATGGTGCGGAACCTCGTCGGGACGGCCGTCGCCGCCGGGGTCGGCGCGGTGGAGCCAGGGCGCGTCGAGGAGATCCTCGCGCGCCCCGGCGAGCGCTACCGCGGCGTGCGCGCCCCGGGCTGGGGACTCACGCTCGCGAGCGTCTCGTACGACGCCTCGCCCTTCGGCGGCGCCGCGGGCTCGCGCGGAGGGTGAGCGGCTTCGCCCCGCCGCGCGGCCGCGGCCGCCAGCTCGGCGAAGACGTGGAAGACCGGGGGCCGCTCGCGCTCGCGAGTCACCCCTCGCTCCGCTGGGCGAGGCCGGCGTGGTGGTACTTCGCGACGAGGTCGGCGACCGCCTCGCGCAGGTAGTCGGACTGGCGGATGCGCGTCGCGCGGGCGAGGTCTCGGAGCTGCTGGGCGAGCGACGGCGGGAGCCGCACGAGCATGGGCTCGAGGCGGGCCGTGCTGATCGGGTGGTTCAGCGCGTTGCGAGTGTCGGCGTGAAGGTCCATGTGCGCTATCTCCTCCATGAGTGCACCTTTGCCTACACGCTACCACCCGATACCCATCGGTCAAAAAAAGCGCTCTTCAGCTCCTGTTCAGCTCTTCAACTCCTTTTCAGAGGACCGGCAGCGGCACGCCGGCGAGCTCGTTCATGCGGCCAGAGCGGAACGGCTCGAGGTCGAGGACCGCGACCTTGAACCCGGCCTCGCGCACCGCCGCGACGACCTCGGCGCGGCGCGCGAAGGCGCGGTCCATCTCCTCGGCTGCGACCTCGACGCGACCGATGTCGCCGTGGTGGCGCACCCGCAGCTGCCGCAGCCCGAGCGCCCGCAGCCGCTCCTCGGCGCGCTCGACCTGGCCGAGCCGCTCGATCGTCACCGGCGTCCCGTAGGGCAGGCGCGACGCGAGGCAGGCCATCTGCGGCTTGTCCCAGGTGGGAAGGCCGTACGCCTCGCTCCAGGCGCGCACCTCGTCCTTCGTGAGCCCGGCCTCGGCGAGCGGAGAGCGGACCGCGCGCTCCTCGGCGGCGCGGTGCCCCGGCCGGTGGTCGCGGCGGTCGTCGGCGTTGAAGCCGTCGAGGATCGCGCCGAGGCCCTGCTCGCGCGCCGCCTCGCCGCACAGCCGGTAGAGCTCGTTCTTGCAGAAGTAGCAGCGGTCGCTCGCGTTCGCGACGTAGCGCGGATCGTCGAGCTCGCGGCTCTCGACGACGAGGTGGCGCGCGCCGAGCCGCGCCGCGAGCGCGCTCGCCTCCGCGCGCTCCGCCTGCGGCACGCTCGGCGAGTGGGCGGTGAGCGCGACCGCGCGGTCGCCGAGGACCTCGCGCGCGAACGCGAGCACGAAGGTCGAGTCGACGCCGCCGGAGAAGGCGATGAGCGCGCCGCCCGTGCTCGCGACGACGTCCCGGGCGTGCGCGAGCTTCGACGCCGAGGCGGCGCGGATCTCGTCGAGCGTGGCCATGCGCCCGGATCTACCGCGGTCTGCGGATCAGCGCCGCGCCTTCCGGCCGGGCTTGGCGGTGCGCGCGGCGACCTTCTTCGGCGCCTTCCGCACCGCGGCCTTCGCCGCGAGCTTCTTGCGCGGGGGCGGCCGCGAGCGCTTCGGGCGCTGCCCGCCGGTGAGCCGCCCGAACTCCGTGGGGCCGACGTACTTGAGGTCGACGAGCGCCTGGAAGATGCGCGTCGCCGCGTCCTGGACGGGCTCCTGATCCGACTGGACCTTCACCTCGGCGTGCGTCGGGGGCTCGTAGGGATCGTCCACGCCCGGTACGTTCTTCGCCTCGCCCGCCATCGCCTTCTTGTAGATGGGATCGCGCTGCAGGAGCAGCTCCATCGGGCAGTCCACGAAGACCTCGACGAAGCGGCGCGCCTCGCGCCGCAGGGTCTCCCGCGGCTCGCGGTACGGTGAGAGCGAGGCGCACACCGCGATCGCGCCGTTCCGCGCCAGCATCTTCGCGACGTGCCCCACGCGGCGCACGCCGGTGTCGCGGTCGTCCTTCGAGGCGCCGAGGCCCCTGGTGAGGATCTCGCCCGGGTCGTCCGCGTCGATGAGCTCCGCGCGGCGCCCCACGCTCACGAGCCGCTGGTGCAGGAGGCGCGCGAGCGCGCTCTTCCCGGACCCGTTCATGCCCGTGATCCAGATGATGAAGCCGCTCTGTGCCTGCGCTTCCATCCGCCCTCCGGCTCAGGGTCGAAAATCGTGCAAGGAGCGCAGTATAACCCGAGGCGGGGGGCCCGCCTAGGAAATGGGCAGCGTCAATTCAATGAAAGGGCGTATTTCCGCGTCGTTGGATTGCCGCCCGGGTGCGCGAAGCTTCACCTGTCCCTTCGCGTCAATGCGAACGGCTGGGCGACGAATGCGGCGCCGTCCCAGCCGTGGAGGGCGGCCTCCGCGGCATGTCCGGCGCGGAGCGACACCACGAGGAGGGACGCGCCGGGGAAGGTCGGGCGACCATCGAGGGTCAGCTCCGCGCGATCGCGCCCCGACAGCTCGGGCGGGGCATCGACGTGCGAGTGGTAGACCGCCGCGACCACCCCTCCCCTCGCCTCCCATGCCCGCAGCGCGGCGAGGAGCGCCGCCGGGTCCATCCGGAATCCGTCCCGGGCGCGCCCCGCGGCCTCCGCGTTCGGCACGGCGACCACCTCGTGGCCGCCGTCCGGCAGGCGGAAGACGAGGCCGCAGACCTCGCGCTGCGGGTCGGCCTCGGCGAGCGCCGCGACCCGCGCCACGGTGGCCCCGGGGAGCGGAGGGCGCAGGCTCAGGCGTACCTCCGCTGTCCGCAGGCGCAGCCGGGGATCCGCGCCGTCTCGCGGGTGTGCGCCTGCCCGAGGACGAGGTCGATGCGGCGCCCCTTGTCGCCCGAGCCGTTGCCGGTGAGGAGCAGCACCAGCTCGAGCGCGCCGAGGGTGCTCACCGCCGCCGATGCGGCCGGGCGCGGCGGGGAGCCGGTCCCCGGGCGCGTCGCGCAGCTGTAGCAGGGGCCACCGACCGGGACCGTCACCACCTCGCCGCCGTCGCCCTCGGCCCGGGCGACGACGTGCGGCACGCCCGCGAGGCGCGCGCGCTCGGCGACCTCGCGCGCGGTGCTCACCCACGCCGCGCAGACGAGCACGGCCGTGGGATCTGCGCCGGTGGCGAACGCGCGCGGGCGTACGAACTGGGTCGCGGCCCTCACCGCCTCCATCGCGGCGACGAACCGGGGCTCGTCCGCGTGGGCAGGCGTGTAGAGCCAGGCGGCGGCGTCCTCCGGCGAGACGTCGCCTCCGTCGTCGACGTAGAGCGTGCCGATGCCCGCCTGGGCGAGGTACAGCAGCGCCGGTCCAGCGGCCGGCCCGGCGCCGACGACGTGGACGCGCGCCGCGCGCAGGAACTCCTGCGTCATGGCGTCGATGCCTGGGAGGATCAGCTGGCGGGCGTAGCGGGCGAGCTCGGCGTCGGAGAGGGGCACGGTCTGGCTCCTGGGTGGGCGGCGGAGGAGCGGGTCAGGGGAGCAGGTCGTCCCGCAAGGCGGGAACGCCCTTCACGAGGACGACGCGCCACGCGCCGGCGCCGGCCGCGGGCCACGGCGCGCGCGCGGCGACGCGGTGCCCCTCCTCCTCGGCGGTGCGCGGGACGTTCTCGAGCGGCTCGCCTGCCGCGAGGAGGACCTCGAGCGCCTCGCCGGGCGCGAGCCGGTCGAGCGCGACGCGGGTGCGGACCCACGTCATCGGGCAGGCGACCTCGCGCACGTCGACGCACGCGACCGGGTCGGCGGCCCGCGCTGCGGGCGCGGTCAAGGCTGGCCCTCGGGCCGCGGCGGCGCGGCGCCGGGGAGACCATCACCGGTCGCGCCCTCGGCACGCGCCGCCTCGGCCGGCGCAGCGCTGGTGGGCGCGCCGTTCGCGGACGAAGCGTCGGCGGCGGGGGTGTCGGCGGCGACGGGGACGTCGGCGGCGGGGGCGTCGGCGACCGGCGCCGGCTCCGGTCGCTTCGGCACCGCGGCGCACGCCGGGCACCCGGGGCGCTGGCGGACGGGCACCGTGCGCGCCAGCGCGCCGCGCGCCTCGTAGACCATGAGCCTTCCGGTGTACGTGCCGCGCTCTCCGGAGAGAATGCGCACCGCCTCGCCACCCATGAGCGACCCGGCGAACCCGGCGAGCGGGCCGAGGACGCCCGCCTCCGCGCAGGAGGGGACCGTTCCTGGCGGAGGCGGCGCCTCGAAGAGGCAGCGCAGGCAGCCGCTCGCCCCCGGGACCACCGTGAGGAGCTGGGCGGTGAAGCGCAGGAGCCCGCCGTGGACGAGGACCTTGTCGCCGGCGAGCGCGGCATCGTTCGCGAGGAACTTCGTGGCGAAGTTGTCGGAGCCGTCCACCACCACGTCGGCGCCGCGGACGAGCTCCGGCGCGCTGGCCTCGTCGAACCGGCGGTCCAGCGCCTCGACGGCGACCGACGGGAAGAGGCGCGCGAGGCGGCGCGCGGCGGCGACCGCCTTGCGCTCGCCGAGGTCGGCCTCGCCGAAGATCACCTGGCGCGCGAGGTTGGAGGTCTCGACGGCGTCGTCGTCCACGACGACGAGCTTCCCGACGCCCGAGCTCGCGAGGACGAGCAGCGCCGGCGCTCCGAGACCTCCCGCCCCGATGACGAGCGCCACCTTGCCAGCCAGCGAGTCGCTGCCCATGCACGCTTCCCTTCCCGAGCCGCTGCCTGTCATAGAGGATGAACGGCCCCGCGGGCAACCGCCGCGTGCACGGACGTCGCGGCGCGCGCCCTTCGACTCCGCTGCGCTACGCTCAGGGCGAACGGAGGTTGGCTCGTCAGCGCGTGAAGGTCGCCGAGAAGACGATGGCGTTGTAGCTGGCGCTGCCGTCGCGCGACGCGGCGCCGTTCGCGCCGAACGAGTCGGAGAAGTGCAGGAGGTCGTAGGTCACGCGCCAGCCGAGGCCGGGGTAGACGCGGGGGAGCGGGCCGGAGGCGCCGATGAGGAGCTCGTACCCGAGGCCGCTGCTGTCGTCCGGGCCGAAGCGCGCGCGCTCCTCGTCGCCGGGGCCGAAGGACGGGTAGAGGCGCAGGCCCAGCTCGCCCGCGAGCCAGGGCAGGAACGGGTGCGCGGCCTCGACGCCGAGGCGCACCCCGCTGCGCGAGGAGGTCGGCAGGACGTCGTTCGCGTCGATCGAGAAGCGGTGGAACGCGTAGCCGAGGCGCGCCGCGACGGTGGTGCGCGTCGGCAGGAGCCACGGGTAGCGCAGGTCGAGGCTGAAGCGCTGCTCGCTCGATGCGAGGGACGTGTCGACGCTGCTCACCGGGCCCCGGGAGTGCAGAAAGCGGTACGAGAAGGCGAGGTCGAGCTCGAGCGGCTCGGCCCACGGCGGGAGCTTCCCGGTCCACCAGGCGCGGAAGGGCGCGACGCGCGCGTCGAGCAGGAGGCCGAGGTAAGGCGTACCCGTCGTGAATTCCGGGTTCGGCGCCGTCGGGAGCGTCACCCTCGCGCTGCGCCAGGTGATCGGGACCCCGACCTCGAAGTGCACGAGCGGCTCGGCACCGCCCGGCGGCGGCAGCTCCAGGACGCGGCCGCGCGGCGCGGCCGCGGTCGCCGCCGCGCCCGCCGGGCGCTCGGGGAC
>JBJMQK010000380.1:0-9468 GCA_045802735.1 Anaeromyxobacteraceae bacterium
CGGCGCAGCACGCGGTCGACGACGCCCCAGCGGAAGACGTCGCCGAAGCCCTTCGGCCCCGAGCCGTCGAGGTTCACGAAGCGTCCCTGCGCGTCGCGCGGCTGCCGGAAGCCCCCCGCCGCCGCGCCCATCTCGTTCGACATCGCCATCGCCCCCCTCCTCGCGACCACCGAGCGCGCGCGCATCACCCGTCCACGACCCTCAGGACCTCCTTCGTCATGTCGTACAGCACGTCCCCGCGCTCGAAGCGCTCCACCGGCGGGGCCGGGAGGTCGAGGCGCTCGACGAGGCGGTTGTAACCCAGCGTCACGAGCGACTTGAGATTCACCGCGTCGTGCAGGTTGTACTCGGCGAGGAGGCGCAGCGCGCTGGCGTCGCCCGCCTCGTGCGCCTCCCACAGCGCGACCGCGTCGGCGCCGCGCAGCGCGTGGAGGTGCGGCGGCCGCCCGACGCCCGTGTCGTGCTCGAGGAGCTTCAGGCCCCCCGCGTGGCCGAGGCGCCCCCACAGGTGGCGCACGTCGACGTGCGCGCGCGGCGCCCGCCACCCGGGGAAGGCGCGCTCGAGGAGCGGCACGTCGCAGGAGATGCCGTTGTAGGTGACGAGGAGCTTCCAGGCGCGCGTGGCGTCCGGGAAGCGGTCGAGATCGCGGCCGCGCAGGAAGAGGCGCGGCCCCTCGCGGTCGAGCACCCCGACCACCGTCGGGCCGCGGCCGTCGCACTCGATGTCGAGGAACGCGGCGTCGGCGGCGAACGCCGCGTACAGGCGCCAGCGCTCGCGCACGGGCACCATGGCGGCGAGGGCGTCGGCGTCCCCCGCCGCGAGCGCCGCGCGGGCGCGCTCGACCGCGGCCCGCAGCCGCCGCTCCGCCGCCGCGCCGAGGAGCCCCGCCGCGCGGTCGAGGTCGTCCCAGCGGCGGGCGCCCGCCGACCAGAGCTGGCGCTCGCGGTACGGGCCGATGCCGGGGGTGAGCTGGAAGGTGGAGCGGATCACGGGGACCCTTCGATTCCGGGGCGCTCCCAGGCGCTCCGCCACGCGCCGGTCGCCTGCGCGTGGTCGAAGAACGCGCGGTAGAACGGGTGCCGCGCCACGGTCGCGCCGTCGCCGACCACGACGAGCTTCTTCCGGGCGCGGGTGAGCGCCACGTTCATGCGCCGCACGTCGGCGAGGAAGCCCACCTCGCCGGCGTCGTTCGCGCGCACGAGCGACACCACCACCGCCTCCTTCTCGCGCCCCTGGAACCCGTCCACCGTGTCCACCTCGAGCCCCTCGTCGAGGCGCGCGGCGAGCAGCTGCCGCAGCCGCTGCACCTGCCCGTCGTAGGGCGCGATCACGGCCACGTCGGCCGGTGCCACCCCGAGCGCGAGGATGCGCTCCACCTCCGCGGCCGCGAGCGCCGCCTCGCCCTCGTTCACCTTCGAGTCCGAGCCCTCCGGCGTCGCGTCCTCGAAGCCGCGCCCGCTCGTGTCGACCACCTCGAGCGGCGCGTCGTCGAGCGCGTGGTGCGCCACCCGCGGGTGCGCGCGCAGGAGCCCGCCGTAGAGCGCGTCCGACGGGAAGCGCATGATCGCCTCGTTCATGCGGTGCTGCTCGGCGAGCGTGACCTTCACCGCGTCGCCGTGCGCCGCGGCGAGCCGCTCGAACAGCGACACGCCGAGGCCGCCCTCCTGCGCCGCGGCGGAGAGCACCGTCGGCGGCAGCTGCAGGTGGTCGCCGGCGAGCACCGCCCGGTCGGCGCGGAGCAGCGCGAGGTAGGCGGCGGGCTCGACCGCCTGCGTCGCCTCGTCCACGACCGCGAGCGCGAAGCGGCGCCGTGCCAGGGCCGGCGCGTCGAGAGAGGTGAGCGTGGCGAGCACGACCGGCGCCCGCGAGAGCACCTCCTCCTCGGCGCGCGCCTCGAGCGCGCGCGCCTCGGCGAGGAGCGCCCGCGCGTCCTTCTCCGCCGCGCGCGACTCGCTGAAGCGCCCCGGGCCGCGGCGCCCCTTGCGCTTGCGCGCCTGCCGGCGGAGGTCGAGCGCCTCGGCGACGAGCCCCTGCGCGATGCGCGAGGCCTCGTGCACCTTCACGCGCTCCTCGAGCGTGTGCGCGACGACGGACGGCAGGACGCGGGCCGGGTGTCCGATGCGCACGCCGTCGACGCCCGCCGCGGCGAGGCGCTCGACGAGGTTGTCCACGGCGAGGTTCGACGGCGCGGCGGCGAGCACGCTCTCGCCGCGGGCGGCGGCGCGCCGCATCACCTCGACGAGCACCGTCGTCTTGCCGGTGCCGGGGGGGCCGTGCACGAGCGCGACGTCGAGCGCGCGGTCGGCGAGGTCGAGCGCGCGCTCCTGCTCGGCGTTGAGGGTCGCCGTGAGCGCGGGGCCGCGCGCGTGCGCCTCGAAGCGGGGCGCCTCGCCGCCGAGGAGCGCGTGCCAGCGCTTTCCCTCGCGCGTCTCCCCGACGCGGCGGAGGCCGCCTGCGAGGCGCTCCCAGGTGACCGCCGACGGCTCGAGCTCGAGCACGACCTGGCCGTCCACCGCCCAGTCCGGCGGCGGCTCGTCGAACGCGACCGCCACCCGCGCGCGCGCCCGCCGCGCCACGACGCCCGCCGGCGCGTCGGCCGCGCGCTCGCGGCGCGGCTGCACGCGCACGATGCTCCCCACGCTCACGCGCGCGCCCCCGAGCGGCCTCCCGTCGCGGTGGGCGTAGGTGACGAGCGCCCGCCCGGCGAGGCCGGCCTCGTCCACGGCCTCGACGCCCGGCAGCGCGAGGCCGCGCGCGGCGCGCTCCGCGAGCGAGAGGCGGTCGCGGGCGTCGGCGTAGCGCGCGCGCTCCTCGTCGCGCTCCGCGTCGAGCAGGCGGCCGAGCCGCGCGAGGTGCGCCGGGAGGTCCAAGGCGGCTCGTTGTTCCCGGCCGGCGAGGGCGGGGCAACCTGAACGCGCTTCCAGGCGGGGCCGCGCCGACCCGTCGGCCTTCCCGAGCCGACCCTCCCTCGTTGCGCCCCATTGGTGACATGCTGCGGGCGCGAGTCGGCCCGCGGCCGCTCGCGCGCCCGGATGACCAACACCGCCAGAGATGGCTCGGACGAAGCGCGACGTGCGGCCGACGCCGCGCCCGTTCCGCCCGACGGCTGCTTCGAGGTCGATGCGCAGGGGACGCTCGTGCGCGTCGCCGCGCGCGCGCTCGAGCTGTACGGCATCGCGCCCGACGAGGCGCGCGCGCTCGTCGCCGCGCCTCCGCACCTGCGAACCGCCGCCGTCACCGCCGCGACGCGCGCGCGCGTGCGCGACCCGGAGACCTTCAAGGCGGCGCTGCAGCGCGCCGTCGACGCGGGCGACGAGGTCACGTTCGACGAGATCGAGCTCGTCGACGGGCGCGTCCTCGAGCGGTACGGCGTCCCGCTCCACGCCGACGATGGGCAGCGCACCGGGCGCCTCCTCACCATGCGCGACGTCAGCGCGCGGCGCCGCGCCGACGCCGAGGGGCGCGATCGCGCGCGCCAGCAGGCGGTGGTGGCGGACCTCGGCGAGCTGGCCCTCAACGCGGAGGACCCGTCGCCGCTCCTGCAGCTCGCGACGCGGCTCGTGGCGAGCACGCTCCGCGTGGACCTCGTGAACCTGCTCGAGCTGCTCCCCTCGGGCGAGACGTTCACCGTCCACACCACGAGCACCGACCTCGACCCGCACCGAAGGGACCCCGTCGACGCGGCCACCTCGCTCGCCGGGTTCACGCTGCGGCACGGGGCGCCGGTCGTCATCCTCGACCTCGCCGACGCGCGCGTCCCGGCCCCGCGGCTCCGGTCCCTCGCGGTGACGAGCGCCATCGCGGTGGTGGTGCGCGGCCGCGACCGCCCGTTCGGCGTGCTCGGCGCCTACAGCCTCGCGCGGCGGGCCTTCACCTCCGACGAGCTGCACTTCGTCGAGACGGTCGCGAACGTGCTCTCGGCGGCCATCGCGCGCTCGGGGGCCGAGACGGCGCTGTTCGACCGCGAGCGTCAGCTCCGGGCCGTGTTCGAGAACGCGCTCGATGGGTTCGTGACGCTCGACGACTCGGCGCGCGTGGTCGAGGCGAACGCCGCGGCGTGCGCGCTCTTCGGCCGGTCGCGGCCGGAGATGGCAGGGTACGCGCTCCTGCCGCTCCTCGGGCCATCGGCCGAGCAGGCGCGCGCGGCGTGGCGCGAGCTGCTCGGTCGCGGAAGGCTCACGGGAGAGCTCGAGGTCGTGCCCCCGCGAGGCGTCGCCCGCCACGTCGAGTTCTCGGCCGTCGCGCGCATCCTGCCCGGGCTGCACCTCGGGGTCCTGCGCGACGTGACGGCGCAGCGCGCCCTGCAGGCGCGCCTCGCGATCGCCGATCGCATGGCATCCGTCGGCACCCTCGCCGCGGGCGTCGCCCACGAGCTCAACAACCCGCTCTCCTACGTCGCCGCGAACCTCTCCTGGCTGGCGGAGCGCCTCGCGGAAGGGGCGCCCGGCGACTCGTCCGAGGTCGCCGAGGCGCTCGCCGAGGCGCGCGGTGGCGCCGACCGCATGCGCGACATCATCCGCGACCTGCGGACCTTCTCGCGCGCCGACGAGCGGCGGTGCGGTCCGGTCGAGCTCGGGCCCGTCGTCGAGTCGTGCGTGAGCATGGCCTGGAACGAGATCCGGCACCGCGCGCGGCTCGTGCGCGACCTCGCGCCCGTGCCGCCGGTCGAGGGCAACGAGGCGCGGCTCGGGCAGGTGCTCCTGAACCTCCTCGTGAACGCGGCGCAGGCGATCCGCGAGGGCGACGCCGAGCGGAACGCGATCCGCGTCGCGACGCGGCAGCTCCCGGACGGGCGCATCGCGCTCGAGGTGTCCGACACGGGTTGCGGCATCGCCCCCGAGCACCGCCCGCGCATCTTCGACCCGTTCTTCACGACGAAGGCCCCGGGCGTCGGGACCGGGCTCGGCCTCTCCATCTGCCACAACCTCGTCGCGGCGATGGGCGGGACGATCGAGGTGGAGAGCGAGGTCGGCCGCGGCTCGACGTTCCGCGTCTTGCTGCGCGTCGCGCCGCAGCGTGCCCCGCTCGCGACGGATCCGGTCCCGGCGCCGCTCCCGCGCCGCGGGCGCGTGCTCGTCGTGGACGACGAGGCGCTGGTCGCGGCGGCCGTCCGGCGCGCGCTGGCGTCCGAGCACGAGGTCCTCGTCGCCGGCGGGGCCAGCGAGGCGCTCGCGCGCCATGGGGCCGGCGAGCGCTGGGACGTCATCGTCTCCGACCTGCTCATGCCAGACGTCACCGGGATGGACCTCGAGCGCGAGCTGCGCGCGAGGGACCCCGACCTCGCGAGCCGCATGGTCTTCGTCACCGGCGGCGCGTTCACTCCCGCCTCGCGCGCCTTCGTCGAGGAGCACCGGGACGCGTGCGTCGAGAAGCCCTTCGATATCGCGGCATTGCGGGCGCTGGTGCGGCGGCGGATGCCCCCCAGCGGCTGCGGGTGACGCGGACGCAGCGCACGCGCCCCGATCCGTGGCAAGATGCGTCCCCTCGAGCGGGGGCTCTTGGAACGTCGACCTGAAAGCGCGGCATCGCGACCCGTCGTGGAGCTCGCAGGAGGCGAGGCGTGCCTCGTCCTGCACGCCCGCGCACCGCCGGCGTTCAACGACGCCTTCACGGCGCTGTGGGCGCTCTCGGCGGCGGAGCGCGACGCGCTCGGCCGCTCCTCCGGCCTCGGCACGCGCGACGCGCTCGCGGAGATCGTGGCGCGCCGCGCGGCCGACCCGGCAGCGTTCCTCGCCGCCGTCGCGCGCGTCGACCCGTTCGGCCCGGAGGCCACGCGCGGCGAGTACGACCTCGCCGACGGCCGCACCATCGAGGGGTGCGGCGCTCCGCTCCCGGGCGCGGACGGGACCGTTCCGTCGCGCGCGCTGTTCTACCGCGACGTCTCGCGGCGCCGCCGCGACGCCGAGGAGCTTTCGCAGCGCGCGGTCCGCCAGGCCGCCGTGGCGCGCCTCGGCCGCATCGCCGTCGCGTCCACCGCGCTCGAGCCGCTGCTGGAGGCGGCGGTGGGCATCGTGGCGGCGACGCTCGGCGTCCCGTTCGCGGCGGTGCTCGAGCTGTCGCCGGGCGGGGAGGGCCTCGTCGCGCGCGCCGCGTTCGGGCTCGAACCGGAGGCGCGCGGCGAGCGCTTCGGCGGTGGTGAGCGCACGCGCCTCGGCCTCGCGCTCCTCGGGTCGGGGCCGCTCGTCGCCCGCGACGCGGGGGCGGCGGCCGGCCTCGGGAGCGCCCTCCTCGACCGCCGCGGCGTCAACGCCTCCGTCGTGGCCCTCATCCGCGGCAAGGAGCGGCCCTATGGCGTGCTCGCCGCGTACGCGACCGAGGCGCGCCCGTTCGTGCGCGACGAGCTGGGCTCGCTCGAGGCGATCGCGGGCGTCCTCGGCTCGGCCATCGCGCGCCACCAGGCCGAGGAGGCCACCGCCGAGCGCGAGGCGCTCCTGCGCGGCGTCTTCGACGGGACCCAGGACGCCATGGTCATCTCGGACGTCGAGGGGCGCATCCTCGACGCGAACCCCGCCGCGGAGGCGCTGCTCGGGACGTCGCGCGCGGAGCTCCTCGGCCGCGGGCTCGCCGCGTTCGCGCGGCGCGGGCGCGAGCGCCTCGGCGGCGCGCAGTGGGCGCGTTTCCTCACCACCGGGCGCGAGGAGGGCGAGCTCGAGCTGCAGCCGCCCGGCGCCTCGCCGCGCAGCGTGGAGTTCACCGCGATCGCGAACATCCTCCCCGGCCGGCACCTCACGGTCATGCGCGACGTGACGGAGCGGCGGCAGCTCTCGGCGCGCATCGCGCTCTCCGACAAGATGATCTCCGTCGGGACCATGGCGGCCGGCGTCGCCCACGAGCTCAACAACCCGCTCGCCTACGTGGCCGCGAACCTGTCGTTCGTCGCCGACGCGCTGCGCGACCTCTCCCCCGCGCCCCCCGAAGCGCCGGCCGTCGCCGAGATGGCGCGCGCCGTGCGCGAGGCGCGCGAGGGCGGCGAGCGGATGCGCGTCATCATCCGCGACCTGCTCGCGCTGTCGCGCTCGGACGAGGCGACGCGGGGACCGGTGGACGTGCCCACCGTGCTCGAGTCCTGCATGCAGATGGCCTGGAACGAGATCCGCCACCGCGCGGCGCTGGTGAAGGACATCGCCCCGGTCCCGCCGGTCGAGGGGAACGCGGCGCGGCTCTCCCAGGTGTTCCTGAACCTGCTCGTCAACGCCGCACAGGCGATCCCGGAGGGCGCCGCCGCCAGCCACCGCATCCGCGTCTCCGCGCGCGAGGCGCCCGGCGGGCGGGTCGTCATCGAGGTCCAGGACTCGGGGAACGGCATCGCGCGCGAGGACCTGCCGCGCATCTTCGACCCTTTCTACACGACGAAGCCGCTCGGCGTGGGCACCGGGCTCGGCCTGTCCATCTGCCACAACATCGTCATGTCGCACGGCGGCGAGATCGAGGTCGACAGCGAGCCGGGATGCGGCTCCACCTTTCGCGTGGTGCTGAAGGCCGCGGTGCAGCGGGCGCCCGAGCCGGCGCGCCCGGCCGCGGCCGAGGAGCCCCGCCGCGCCCCGCGCGGCCGCGTCCTCGTGGTGGACGACGAGCCGCTCGTCGGCGTGGCGCTGCGGCGGGCGCTCGCGCGCGAGCACGACGTGGTCGTCACCGGCAGCGCGCGCGAGGCGCTGGCGCTCGTCCGCGGCGGCGAGCGCTTCGACATCCTGCTCTCGGACCTCCTCATGCCGGAGATGACGGGCATGGACCTGCACGCCACGCTCGCCGGCGAGGCCCCCGACGTCGCGCGCCGGATGGTGTTCCTGTCGGGCGGCGCGTTCACCCCCGCGGCGCGCGAGTTCCTCGACGCGAACCGCGAGCGCTGCATCGACAAGCCGTTCGAGGTGCAGGCGCTGCGCGAGCTGGTGCGCCGGCGGGTCGCGGAGGCACGGGCGTGAAGTGTGCGGCGGGGTCCAGGGAGTTGACCCTCCGTTCGGCCTGAGCGTAGCGCAGCGGAGTCGAAGGGCGGACCCAACCTCCGTTCGCGAGCCCAACCTCGGTTCGCGAGCTCAACCTCCGTTCGCGAGCCCAACCTCCGTTCGCGAGCCCAACCTCCGTTCGCGAGCCCAACCTCCGTTCGCCCTGAGCGTAGCGCAGCGGAGTCGAAGGGCGGAGGGGCTGTCGAAGGTGCGTCTCCCTTGGTTTGACGGACGTCGCTGCACGGGTCGCGGGCTCGGGCACAGACGCGCGGGCTTGGCTGGCGCGCGTTGACGCGCAGTGGAGGTGGCGTGCGCCGGCGCGCGCCGATCGCGAGACGGTGACCGCGCGCGGGCGGCCCCTCAGCGTGATCGGCTTACCTTCGCGTGGGGGGCATGGCGGCTGGGCGCGCGAGGGGCGAACGACGCAAGCGGCGAGGAGGGCGCTGGCACCCCATTCGAGAGCGAGATTGCGCTTGACGCACATTGGCCGCAATTGCGCTCGCGCAGTGCTGCCCGCCCCGCAGACCGCCCCCGGCGCGCGCCGCTCGCCGCTGGGGCGCGCGAAGAGCGCCGCGGCCACGCCGGGAGAGGGGCCCCCGCGAAATCGCGCCAGAGAGGCGGCCAGAGGCCTCCCTCGAGCGCCCGGAAACGCGTGTTACCGTGGGAGAACACGCACCGGAGGTCACCATGCACCGCATCGATCCCCGCTCCCTCGACGCGACCGCGCTCTCGCGACGCCTCGCCGCCCTCGCGGGCGACGAGCGGGAGGTCCAGGTCGAGTTCCTGCTCCACCTCGACGCCTTCGACCAGCGGCGCGGGTGGGCAGAGGCGGGCTATCCTTCACTCTGGGAGTGGAGTCTGCGCGTGCTGCACTACCGCGAGGGCGCGGCGGGGCGGCGCATCGCGGCCATGCGCGTGCTGCGGCGGTTCCCCGCGCTCGCGGCGGCGCTCCGGGACGGGCGGCTGTGCATGTCGCCGCGTGCGCTCCTCGGGTCGGTGCTCACCGCCGACAACTGCGTCGACCTCGTCGGCCGGGCCGAGTTCCTGACGAAGGCCGACGTCGAGCGCCTCGTCGCGACGCTCGCACCGCGGCCGGCGCCCAAGGAGGGGCTGCGGCTCGTGTCGAGCGGGGCGGCACGGCGCGAGAGCGCGCTCCTCGCGATCGCGGCGACTGGTGGTGCGCGGCCCGCGCCGGACGCTCAGGCCGCGGGCGGTGCGCCCTCGCCGGGGCCCGCTCCCTCGTCCGCACCGGCCGCGGCTTTCCCGCGTACGCCCGGGAACCCGTCTACCGCGGTCAAGGCGGCTGCCGCGGCGGAGCCGCCATCCGTCGCGCGCCCGCCGTCACCCGCCACCGTCCGGCCCGTGTCTGCCGACTCCTATTCGCTGCGCGTCACCGTCGACGCCGCGTTCAAGCAGGATCTCGACGCCCTCAAGGACCTCCTCGCCCACAAGATCCCGGGCGGTGACCTCTCGGCCGTGCTGCGCGAGGCGGTGCGCTGCGCCATCGAGAAGCACGGCAAGCGCAAG
>JBJMQK010000405.1:0-6243 GCA_045802735.1 Anaeromyxobacteraceae bacterium
GGGCAGGCCCGAAGGTGTGGGCCCGCGGCGCGGGCGCCGCGGGGCGCGTCAGGCGCCGCGGCGCCGCTCGCGCCGCGCGCGCTTCGCGAGGCGGCCGAGCCGCCGGCGCGTGGGCGTCTTCGCGACGCCCTTCTCGTATTCGATGCGGCAGCGGCTCGGGTCGCGGGCGAGGAACTCGAGCAGGTCCTCCGGAGTCGTGTCCTGCGGGGTGAGCGTGGCGGCGCGGGGGAAGCCGCCCGCCTGGAGCATGCGCGTCACCGCCTCCGAGCAGAACAGCGCCGTCGAGCCGTGGAGGACGTTCTTCCAGTGCCTGCCGAAGTGGCGCGCGACGAGCTCGACGAACAGCCCGACCAGCCCCTCGAAATCGAAGCGCGCGCCGAGCCAGGCGCCTGCCGCCTCGAGGCCGCCCTCGAGATCGCACTTGGGGTAGGCGACGGCGACCACGCGGTTCGTGAGGTTGAAGACGGTGAACGGGACGAGCCGCAACCCCGTCGCGTGCGCCTCCAGGACCAGATCCCGCCCGAACAGCGGGTCGTGGACCTGCACCCATGCGTGACTCGTGCGCGATCCCGTGGCGCTGCGGATGAGCGCCGAGAGGACGTTCCACTGCCGCGGCGTCGAGAAGCCGACCATCACGCGAGACACCCGCGGACGCGGGGAATGTTTCACGACCTCGACCTCCGAGCGCGCCATCGCCGACCCCTACTGAACGTGTAAGAGGACGATGTCACGATGACCCGCGCCGTGACCTCCCACGAGCGAGTGACCCTCGTCGCGCTATCTCGAATGTGAGAGACTTGCTCCACCTCTTCCCGGACTTACGCAGAGATGGCCGACGAGGAACCCAAGCGCTCGCCTGCACCCGCGCCCGCGCCGGTCGATCCCGAGCTGGCGCGCGTCGTCGCGACGGTGGTCCGGACGCCGCTCGCGCAGCCGGCGCGGGGCGGGGGCGACGAGAGCGACCTCGACCGGCTCCTGCGTGAGCTGGCGCGGACGCCGGCCATCGCGGAGGCGCCGCCGAGTCAGCCGTTCGCGGGAACGTCCCGGTTCCACGTCCTGCGCCGGCTCGGCGAGGGCGGGTTCGGCGTCGTCTACCTCGTCCGCGACGTCGCCATCGGGGCCGACGTCGCGCTGAAGACGCTCCCGATCGCGCGCGCCGAGCTGGTGTACCGGCTGAAGCGCGAGTTCCGCACGCTCGCCGACCTGCGGCACGAGAACCTCGCGTCGTTCTACGAGCTGTTCGCCGACGCCGGCACGCCGTACTTCACGATGGAGTACGTCGCCGGGCGCACGTTCCTCGACCACGTGCGCCGCGACGGCGCGCTCGACGAGCCGCGGCTGCGGTCGGCCCTGGCGCAGCTCGCGCGCGGGCTCACCGCGCTCCACCGCGCCGGGAAGCTCCACCGCGACCTCAAGCCGTCGAACGTGCTCGTCTCCGACGCCGGGCGCGTCGTCATCCTCGACTTCGGCCTCGCGACCGACATCGACGAGGGTGCGGCGCGGAGCGTCGCGCTCGCCGGAACGCCGGGCTACATGCCGCCGGAGCACGCGGCGGGGACCGAGGTCTCGGCCGCGAGCGACTGGTACAGCGTCGGCGTCATGCTGCACGAGGCGCTCACCGGGAAGCTGCCCTCGCGCGCCCCGCGCGACCCTCGCGCACCGGAGCCGGTCGACCCGCTCGCGCGCGTGCCCGCGGGGACGCCGGCGGACCTCGTCGCGCTGTGCCGCCGCCTGCTGTCGCCGCAGCCCGAGCACCGGCCGACCGGCGCCGACATCGCGGCGGTGCTCGGCCCCGACGTGGCCGCGCCGTCACCGTCGGCCGCGCCCGCGCGCGAGCCCCCCCTCGTCGGCCGCGACGAGGAGCTGCGACGCCTGCAGGAGGCGCTCGCCACGGTGCGCGCCGGCCGCGGCGTCACCGCCCTCGTGGAGGGCAGCTCGGGCGCCGGCAAGACGGCGCTCGTCCAGCACTTCCTCGCGAGGGCGGAGCGGAGCGGCGACGCGGCCGTGCTGCGGGGGCGCTGCTACGAGCGCGAGCGCGTGCCGTACCAGGGGATCGACAGCCTCGTCGACGATCTGTGCCGCCTCCTCCAGCGGCGCGACGGCGCGGACGCGCTGGTGCCGCGCCACGTGGCCGCGCTGGTGCGGCTCTTCCCCGTGCTCGAGCGCGTCCCGGCGATCGCGGACGCCGTCCGGATGGCGCGCGGCTCGGGAGGCGACGAGCAGCAGCTCCGCCACTTCGGCTTCGGCGCGCTGCGCGAGCTGCTCGCCCGCATCGCCGATCGCGAGCCGCTCATCCTCCACATCGACGACCTGCAGTGGGGCGATCTCGACACCGCCGCGCTGCTCCACGAGCTGGCGCGGCCGCCCGACGCGCCGGCGATGCTGCTCGTGCTCTCCTTCCGCGAGGAAGACCGCGAGCGGAGCCCCTGCCTCCGCGCGCTCGCCGACGGGGCGCTCGGCGAGCTGGTGCGCATCGCCGTCGGTCCGCTCGAGGCGGCCGCCGCCGAGGAGCTGGCGCGGCGCTTCCTCCGCGCCGGCCAGACCGACCTCGATCCCGGCCGGCTCGCGGCGGAGGCCGGCGGCAATCCGTTCTTCATCCTCGAGCTGGCGCGCTTCGCCGAGGGCGCGAGCGCGAGCGGCGGCGGCCCGCCCGACCTGGAGGGCGCGCTCCGCGCGCGCGTCGCGGGGCTCCCGAACCCCGCGCGCCAGCTCCTCGAAGTGGTGGCGCTGGCCGGGCACCCCATCACCGAGGAGGTGGCGCGCGCCGCCGCCGGCATCACGGGGCCGCCCTGGGAGGCGTGGGGCGTCCTCGTCGGCGGGCACTTCATCCGCTTCAGCGGCGCGCACGACGACCGCCACGTCGAGCCGCTCCACGACCGGATTCGCGAGGCGGTGGCGCGGGCGCTGCCCCCGGAGCGCGTCCTCGCCGGCCACCGCGGCCTCGCCGCCGCCCTCGACGCGGCGGGCGACGGCGACCCGGAGGTGCTGGCGCGCCACCACGAGGCGGCAGGCGACGTGGCGAAGGCCTTCCGCGCCGCCGTCACGGCCGCCGCGCAGGCCGAGCAGGCGCTCGCGTTCGACCGCGCCGCGCGCCTCTTCCGCTGGGCGCTCCGCCTCGCGCCCGCCGGCGCCGACCGCGAGCGGCTCCTCTCGTCGGTCGCCGCCGCGCTCGCCCACGCCGGCCGCGGCGTCGAGGCCGCCGACGCCTACCTCGAGGCGGCGCGCCACGCGGCGCCGGCGGACCAGACGGCGCTCCGGCGCGAGGCGGCACTGCAGCTCCTCATCAGCGGCCGCGTGGACGAGGGCCGCGAGGTGGCGCTCGACGCGCTGCGCGGCGTCGGCGTCGCGATCCCGCGAACGCCGCGCAGCGCGCTCGCCTCCCTGCTCGCGCACACGGCGATGCTCTGGGCGCGCGGGCTCCGCTTCGTCGAGCGCCCCGAGGCCGAGATCCCGCGGGACGTGCGCGAGCGCATGGACCACCTGTGGGCGCTCTCGCGCGGCTTCTCGATGATCGACGTGCTCCGCGGCGCCGAGTTCGCGGCGCGCCACCTCCTGCTCGCGCTCTCCTCCGGCGAGCCGCACCGCGTGGCGCTCGGGCTCGCCGTGGCGCTCGCGCACGCCGGGACGAGCGCGCCGCGCGCCCAGCGCACGCGCCGCATCGAGGCGTCGCTCGACGCGCTCGACGCGCGGCTCGGCGACCCGCTCGTGCACGGCTACGCCATGATCGCGAAGACGATCCACGGGCAGGGCCTCGGCGACTGGCCGGCGACGCTCGCCCTCGCGCGCGAGGGGGAGCGCGCGATCGAGCGCTGCACCGGCGCGGGCTGGGAGATCTGGACGACGCGGGTGTTCCACGTGTCGGCGCTCTTCTACCTCGGGCGCTGGCGCGAGCTGCCGCGCACCATCGACGTCCACCTCGCCGACGCGCGCGACCGCGGCAACGTGTACGCGATGGTGGCGATGCGCGCGCCGTACGGCGTCCTCGCGTGGGCGGTGCGGGGCGACATGGCCGAGGCGCGCCGCCAGCTCGACGACGCCGCCGCGAGCTGGTCGGTGCAGGGACTCCACCTGCAGCACTACTGGCTCCTCATCGCCGAGAGCTACCTCGCGCTGCTCGGCGGCGACGCGGCGCGCGCCTGGGGGCGGCTGCGCGAGCGCTGGCCCGAGCTCGAGCGCTCCCTCGTCCTGCGCATCCCCTTCGCCCGCGCCGAGCTGCTCCACGCCCGCGGCGCCTGCGCGGCCGCCGCGGCGCTCGGCGAGGAGGTGCCCGCCGTGCGCCGCCGCCTCCTCGCCGACGCCGCGCGCTGCGCCCGCGACCTCGAGCGGGCCGGCGCGGAGATGGCGCGCCCCCTCGCGTCGCTCCTGCGCGCCGCCGTCGCCTCGCAGGAGGGCCGGGTGGCCGAGGCGAAGCGCCAGCTCGCGGCCGCGGTGAAGGAGCTCGAGGCCCAGGGGATGGCGGCGCACGCGGCGGCGGCGCGCGTGCGGCTCGCGGCGCTCGAGGGTGCCCCCGCCCCGGCGTTCCTCCCGGACGAGGGCGTCGCCGACCCGGCGGCGTTCGTGGCGATGCTCGCGCCGGGGATCCGGCTGAACGACCCATCCGTCCGTTCGTGCTGAGCGTAGCTCCCGCGAAGCGGGAGCGGAGTCGAAGCACGCTCGAGGCGCCCTTCGACTCCGCAGCGCTTCGCGCCGCTACGCTCAGGGCGAACGGATTTCCCGTTCACCCTCGGGCTTCATCAGACCCCGAGCTTCTTGAAGAAGTCGTTCCCCTTGTCGTCCACCAGGATGAACGCCGGGAAGTTCTCGACCTCGATCTTCCAGACCGCCTCCATCCCCAGCTCGGCGAAGTCGATGCACTCGACCTTCTTGATGTTCTCCTCGGCGAGCACCGCGGCGGGGCCGCCGATGGAGCCGAGGTAGAAGCCGCCGTGCTTCTTGCACGCGTCGGTCACCTGCTGGCTGCGGTTGCCCTTCGCGATCATCACCATCGACGCGCCGTGCGACTGGAGCAGGTCGACGTACGAGTCCATGCGGCCGGCGGTGGTCGGGCCGAACGAGCCGGAGGCCTTCCCCGCGGGTGTCTTCGCCGGGCCCGCGTAGTAGACCGGGTGCGCCTTGAGATAGTCGGGGACGCCCTTCCCCTGGTCGATCAGCTCCTTGAACTTCGCGTGCGCGATGTCGCGCGCCACGACGAGCGTCCCGGTGAGGAGCAGCGGCGTCGAGACGGGGTGCTTCGACAGCTCGGCGAGGATGTCCTTCATCGGGCGGTCGAGGTCGACGGCGACGCCGTGCCCGTGCTTGCCGGTGCGGTACGGCGCCGGGATGAGCCGCCCGGGCTCGTGATCCAGCTCCTCGATCCAGATGCCTTCCTTGTTGATCTTCGCCTTGACGTTGCGATCGGCGGAGCAGGAGACGCCCATGCCCACCGGGCAGGAGGCGCCGTGGCGCGGCAGGCGGACCACGCGGACGTCATGGGCGAAGTACTTGCCGCCGAACTGCGCGCCGATGCCGAGCTTGTAAGCAGCCTGCAGCAGCTTCTCCTCCAGCTCGAGATCGCGGAAGGCGACGCCGTCGTCGTTCCCCTTCGTCGGGAGCCCGTCGTAGTACTTCGTCGACGCGAGCTTCACGGTCTTGAGGCACGCCTCGGCGGAGGTGCCGCCGATGGCGAACGCCACGTGGTACGGCGGGCACGCGGCCGTCCCGAGGTACTTCATCTTGTCGACGAGGAACTTCTCGAGGGTGACCGGGTTGAGGAGCGCCTTCGTCTCCTGGAAGAGCATCGTCTTGTTGGCGGAGCCGCCGCCCTTCGTCACGAACAGGAACTTGTACTCGGCGCCCTCCGTCGCGTAGAGGTCGATCTGCGCGGGCAGGTTCGTGCCGGTGTTCTTCTCGTCGTACAGGTTCAGCGCCGTCGTCTGCGAGTAGCGCAGGTTCTGCTGGACGTAGGTGTCGTAGACGCCTTGCGACAGCCACTGCTCGTCCTTCGCGCCGGTCCAGACCTGCTGGCCCTTCTTGCCCATGATCGTCGCCGTGCCGGTGTCCTGGCACACCGGCAGCTCGCCGCGCGCGGCGATCTCGGCGTTCCGCAGGAAGGCGAGCGCGACGCCCTTGTCGTTCGGCGACGCCTCCGGGTCGGAGAGGATCTTCGCGACCTGCTCGGTGTGCGCGGGCCTGAGGAAGAACGACACCTCGCGGATCGCCTCGCGCGCGAGGAAGGCGAGCGCCGACGGCTCGACCTTCAGGATC
>JBJMQK010000112.1:0-4920 GCA_045802735.1 Anaeromyxobacteraceae bacterium
ACCGCCTGTGCGGTGAGCCAGGCGCGCGCGTCGGCGACGGCCGCCTGGGCCTCCGGGGCGTCGCCGAAGCCGCGCCGCAGCGCCTCCTCCTCGAGGAGGACGCGGTCGACCTCGGCCCAGGCGAACTCCGACTTCACCGACAGGCCGGAGAGGTGACCCTCGTTGCCCACGGTGCGGCGGATCGCGGGGAGGACATCGCCCCAGCGCACCTTCCGGCCGCGGACCACCGCGACGACGTGCGCGGTCTCGTCGGGGCTGGCCTCGAGCCGGTTGCCCGTCGACTTCAGGAAGGCCTCGTCGAGCTTCACCCCGGCGCCGCTGCGGAGCTGGGCGAGGAGGTGCTTCTTCGCCTGGCGCCGCAGCTCCTCGCGGGCGAACGTGCGCAGGCCGTCCGCCGCCGCGGCGTAGCCGGCCTCGTCGCCGACGGCGCGCTCCGAGACGACGACGATCGCGTGCCCCAGGTCGAGCGCGACCGGGCCGTGGGGCTTGCCGAGCGGCGCCGCGGCCGCGGCCGCGGCGAGCGCGGGCGACAGCTCCATGCGCGAGACGGTGCCGAGATCGCCCTTCGCCTTCTTCGAGCGGGGGTCGAGCGAGCGCAGCGCCTCCTCCGCGAACGCGCCGCCCGCCGCGAGCCGCGCGAGCGCGGCCTCCGCCTCGGCGCGCGTCGAGAAGGTCGCGAGCTGCAGCCGGAAGGAGTCGGCCCGGGCGTGGTACAGCTCGCGCAGCGTCGCCTCGGAGGGCTCGAGGCTCGAGATCTCGCGCGCCGCGAACAGCTCGGCGGCGATGCGGCGGCGCTCCGCGGCCACGCCCGTCACCACGGCCGGCGCCTTCTCGACGCCGCTCTTCCGGCCGTCGCGCGCGACGACGAGGTCGTCCACGATCGCCTCGAGGACCTTGGCCCGCGGCAGGTCGCCGCCGCCCATCGCCTTCACGCGCGCGGCGCGGGCGAGCACCATGGAGGCCCGCACGGGCTCGCCGTCGACGCGCGCCAGCACCGGATCGGCGGGCGCCGCCGCGAGGGCGTGCGCGAGGAGGAGCGCGGCGATGGTCATCGGGACCTGTCCTTGGACGGTGCGGCGGGCGGTGCGGCGGGCGCAGCCGGCGACGCGGCGTCCTGGAGGTGGGGGAGGAGCGTCGAGCCGGAGCCCGGCCCGCCCGAGCCGCCGCCGGCGCCGACCGGCTCCGTCGCGCGGGCGCGGTGGATGACGCTCGCGACGCCGGGGTTCTTGCCCGACTTGTTGCCGTGGCAGCCGTCGCACGCCTCCATCGGCGTCGCGCCGAGGTAGAAGAGCTTCGGGTTGTCGGAGCCGTGCGGGTTGTGGCAGCTCGCGCAGGAGAGCTGGCGATCGGGCCGCCGCGGGTCGCGCAGGCCCGAGAGGACGTGCCCCTTCGCGCCGGCGATCTTCGTGACGTGGAGCCCGTCCGCCTGCGCCGCGTGGCAGCCGATGCAGAGGTCGTTCGTCGCCTTCGTGAGCAGGAAGCGGTTCGCGGTGCCGTGGGGATCGTGGCAGCCGGTGCAGCCGTAGCGCTCGAGCGCGGCGTGCTTCACCTTGCCGCCGTCCATCTTGCGGTGGCAGGTGTAGCAGGTCTGCTTGTCGGGCCCGTTCACCATGAGGAAGGGCGAGGCCGAGCCGTGCGGCGAGTGGCAGGCGTCGCACTTGCCCTCGGCGACCGGCTTGTGGACGACCGCGCGGCCGGTGACGTCGTCCTGGTGGCAGTTGAAGCACAGCTCCTTCGTCGTCGCCTTCGTCAGCAGGCGCGGGCGGTCGGAGGTGTGCGGCTCGTGGCACCCCATGCAGCGGCCGAGGCGCACCGCGCTGTGGGGGTAGCTCGCCCCGTCCTTGCGCTTGTGGCAGCCGTAGCAGAGCTCGGGCGGCGCCTTCTTGAGGAGGTGGCCCTGGTCCGTCGAGTGGCGCGTCTCGTGGCAGTCGGTGCAGTCGCCGTCCTTCAGCGCGCCGTGCACCACCTTGCGCTCCATGTCGATGCGGAACGCGTCCGAGGGCATGCCCTTCGCCTTCGCCGCCTTGGCGTCGTGGCACTTCATGCAGAGCGCCTTCCCGGTGGCGCGGACGAGGTTCGGCCGCTCGCCGTTGTGCGGGCCGTGGCACTCGAGGCAGCGGCCCTCGCCGACGGGCGCGTGCTTCACGCGGTGCGCGAGGAGCGGCTCCGTCTCGTGGCACTGCGTGCACAGCTCGTCGCGCGGCCGCTTCGTGAGCGCCGGCAGGTTCGACGAGTGGGCGTCGTGGCACTCGAGGCACTCGCCCTGACGGACGGCGGTGTGCACCACCTTCGCCTGGTCCTTGCGATCGTGGCAGCCGTAGCAGAGGTCGGGCTGGGCCGCCTTGAGGAGCTTGGGCGAGGCGCCGCCGTGGCCGGCGTCGTGACACTCTTGGCAGTCCTTCTTCTCGAGCGCCTGGTGGACGACGCGCTTCGTGAGGTCGATCCGCAGCGTGACGTCGCGCTTGCCGGAGCGGCTGTCGTGGCAGGAGAGGCAGACCTTCTTGCCCTCGGCGCGCATGAGCTTCGGGCGGTCGGAGGCGTGCGCGTCGTGGCACTCGACACAGCGCCCCTTGAACGTGTGCTTCACGCTGAACTTCGACGAGAGGTCCTTCTCGACGTGGCAGCTCCCGCACAGCTCGCCCTGCGGCTTCTGGAGCGTCCAGGCCGACGCCACCGCCGACTTGCACTTGCCGAGGCGCTGCGTGGGGCGGTGGCAGGCGCCGCAGGTCATCTTCGCCATGGCCGCGTGCACGACCTTGCGGTTGAGCAGCGCGACGTGGCACGAGGCGCAGTCGTCGAGCGCGACCGGCGGGTCGAGGGGGTTCAGCGGGTTCAGCGACGCGGCGCCGGGCGCGGGCGCGGCGGAGGCGGGCGCCGCGGCGGCGGAGGCGGGCGCAGCGGGCGCGTCGCCCGGCGGCGCGGCGGAGGCAGGCGCGGCGAACCCAGCCGCGAGCGCCAGCGCGACCACCCAGCCAGCGCTGGCGCGGCGCGCGCAGCGGTTGCGCCCGTCGGGAGCCGCGTTCGAAGGTTCGCGCACGTGAACCACCAGTTTCGAGAGAGGAAAACGTTCGCTTCCGGAGAGAGCGGCGCGCGGATGCAAGGCGGGTGCCTGGGTACGCATTTCGGGAGCGGGTGAGCTCGCCAACCCTGTGCACGCCGCGCGCCGGGTCCGTGAGGCCCGGTCGCAGGCCAGGAAACACCGCAGGATTGCCGCCACAATCGTTCGGATTGCGACGGCGACCCGTGCAGCCGTTACGCCGGGTGTGCGCCCGGGTCGGGCTCGACGCAACGCTTGCGTGCGGCCGATCGTCGCCATCGGCGCAACCCCGCGTCCCAACGACGGTTGGCCGGGGCACGCGCCTTGCTCATGCCGCCCGAATCCATCGGAAAGGAGCCCCGACGTGCTCATCGCCGTGGGCCTCAACCAGAAGAGCGCGACCGTGTCGGACCGGGAGCGCCTCGCCGTTCGCGCCGACGAGATGGCTCAGCTCATCCAGGGCTATGCCGCGCTCGGTGGCGTGGACGAGCTCGTCTTCCTTTCCACCTGCTATCGCGTCGAGATCTACGCGACGAGCCGCTGCCCGGCGGCCGCCGCCGTGTCGCTGCGGCGCGCGCTCGCGGCGCGCGCCGGCTCGGCGGAGCTGCCGCTCTTCGAGCTGCACGGCCTCGATGCGCTGCGCCACATCCTGCGCGTCGCTTCGAGCCTCGAGTCGGCGGTGCTGGGCGAGCCCCAGATCCTCGGCCAGGTGAAGGAGGCGCACCAGCGCGCGGTGGACGCGGGGGTCGCCGGCAAGGAGCTCTCCGGCATCCTCAACCGCGTGTACCAGGTGGCGAAGCGCGTCCGGACCGAGACCGCCATCGGCCGCGCCGGGGTGTCGTGGGGGAACGCCGCCGCGACGCTCGCCGAGAAGGTGCTCGGCGCCGTCGCCGGGAAGCGCGTCCTCGTGCTCGGGGCCGGGGAGATGGCGCGCCTGTCGGCGCAGCACCTCGCGCAGCAGGGCGCGACCGTCGCCGTCGTGAACCGCACGCTCGCGAACGCGGAGGCGCTCGCGGGCGAGGTGGGCGGAACCGCCCGGCCGATGGAGGCGCTCGGGGAGGAGCTGCTCGCCGCGGACATCGTCGTCTCGGCCGCGCCCGTGGTGCCGCCGGCCTTCGAGCCCGCTGCGCTCGCCGCCACGATGAAGGCGCGGCGCCGGCGCGACCTCGTCATGGTCGACCTGGCGGTGCCGCGCGCGATCCCGCCGGAGGTGGCGAAGCTCGACGGCGTGTGGCTCGCCGACGTCGACGACCTCGCCCGGCTCACCGAGCGCGCGCTGGCGGACCGGTCGAACGCGGTCGTGGAGGCGGAGCGCATCATCGACGAGGCGCTCCGCCGCGCAGAGAAGGAGCAGGCGGAGCGCCGCGCCGTCCCGGTCATCCAGGCCATGCGCGCGAAGGCGACGGGCATCGCGCGCGAGGAAGTGGACAGGACCTTGAAGCGCATCACGCTCGAGCCGGATCCCGAGCTGCAGTCGCGCCTCGACGCGCTCGCGAACGCCATCGTCTCGAAGCTCCTGCACCACCCGAGCACGCGGCTGCGCCAGGCTGGCACCGCTCCCGGCGGCGAGCGGCTCATCGCGGCGGCGGTCGAGATCTTCGGCCTGCCCGGCGAGTCGCGGCCGACCGCGCCGTCGCCCTGACGAAACCGCGTCGGCGAGAGTGGGCATCCGCCCCACACCACACGGGATTTCTGTGAGATTCGCCCGGCGCACCGTTTGCGCCGGGCGGCGCGCGCTGGGTGAAGTGGCGCAACTCTGACGCTCGCCCGGCCCTCGCCGGCGGGTGAACCGGCCCACTCCGAGACGCTGCGAAACCGCGCCCCTGCGCCATTTGACGCGAACCGGGCGAGGTCGCGCAGGCTGGTCCGGTCCTTGCGAAAGG
>JBJMQK010000444.1:0-9396 GCA_045802735.1 Anaeromyxobacteraceae bacterium
TTGCGCGCGCGATGGGCGCGAGCAAGGTGAAGGCGACCGGCGTCGGCGCCCGCGCGAGCGAACGCGACCACTCCAGCATCGTCCCGCACCAGACCACGCACAACACCGGCGGGACCACGACGCCGCCTCCTGTTCGGCACCTCGACGAACCTCGTCGTGAGCGAGGCGATGAGCCGGCTCGGGATCCGTCGCATCGGGTTCGCGGAGCTGGCGCCGGTCGGCGTCGTCCTCGCCGCCGTGGGCGTCGCCGCGACGGTCCTGCTCGCACGCCAGCTCTCGCCCGCGATCGCGGAGGAGGGCCGCCCGCTCGGCCTCGTCGATCGCGAGTACGCGACCGAGCTCGTCCTCGCTCGTGGTCGAGGCCTGGATCCCGCCGACCTCGTCGCTGCTCCTGACGACGGCGCTCTCGGTCCCGATGAGCAACCAGGCCGCTGCGCTCGTGGTGGTGCCCATCGCGTATCACACCGCGCTCGATCTCGGCGTCGACCCCAGGCCGTTCCTGGTGGGCACGTGCCTCGCCGCCTCCTGCGCGTTGATGACGCCGCTCGAGCCGTCGGCGGCGCTCGTGTACGGCCCGGACCGTTATCGGTTCTCGGACTTCCTGCGGGTCGGTACTCCCGTCACGCTCGTGCTGCTGGCCATCCTCACCGTCCTCGTGCCGAGGGTCTGGCCGTTCGAGAGCAAACGGACGGCTGGGCGGTTGGTTTCCGTCCCGGGCAGGTCCCTTGACCTGACCAGCGTGCGGGGCGGAGGCTCCACGGCTCCAGCACCGAGTGTGGTCGCGCTGCACCCGTGGCCTGTTCACGAAAGGTGAGCGATGAGGCAGCCGAAGGAAATCATCCCGCAGCTCCCGCAGCCCCCGCAGGCCCTGTCTCACTGGTGGCGCCACGGCACGCTGCTGGTGATGATGTTCGGCTTCACGGTGCTGACCGTCGTCACCGTCCTCACCTACAGCAACGCCCCGCCGATCCCGCAAAAGGTCGTCGATCCGGCGGGTGGCCTCCTCTTCAGCGGGGACGACATCGAGCGCGGCCAGGAGGTGTTCCTGAAGCACGCGCTCATGGAGCACGGCACGCTCTGGGGCCACGGCGCTTACCTCGGCCCCGACTACACCGCCGAGTACCTGCACCGCGAGGTGGGGATCGCCCGCGACGTCCTGGCCAATGCCCGGTTCGGCAAGGCCTTCGCCGCGCTCTCCCCTGCCGAGCAGTCGCCGGTTGCGGACGAGGTGCGGGCAGAGCTCAAGGGCAATCGCTACGACGCCTCCAGCGGCACGCTGGCATTCTCCGCGGGCCAGGTGGCTGCGAGCAAGGCGCTCGAGGCGTACTGGTCCGAGTACTTCTCCAGGGCGAACCTGGCGCCCGGGCTCGCTCCCGGGAGCATCGAGCCGAGCGAGATCCGGCTGCTCAACGCCTACTTCGCGTGGGCGACGTGGGCAACGGTCGCGAACCGGCCCGGCGAGAACTACACGTACACCAATAACTGGCCGTACGACCCGGAGGCGGGCAATCACCCCTCCACGCAGGCCTACGTCTGGAGCGCCCTCAGCCTCGTGGTGCTGCTCGGGGGCCTCGGCCTGGCGCTCCTCATCTTCGGGAAGTACCACTTCCTCGGCTGGGGCGGCGAGGGCCTGGAGCCGCAGCCTCGACGGGTCGCGGCCGAGATGCGCCTCACCCCGAGCCAGCGGGCGACCGGGAAGTACTTCGCGGTGGTGGCCATCCTCTTCCTGCTCCAGGCGGTGGTCGGCGGAGCCCTGGCGCACTACCGTGTCGAGCCGTTCTCCTTCTACGGCTTCGACGCCATCCTGCGCGTGTTGCCGTACAACCTCGTACGCACCTATCACCTCCAGCTCGCGATCTTCTGGATCGCGACAGCGTGGGTCGCGGGCGGCCTCTTCCTCGCCCCCCTCGTCGGGGGCGGAGATCCTCCGGGACAGAAGGTGCTCGTCGATGTCCTCTTCTGGGCGCTCGTCGTGGTGGTCTTCGGGAGCCTCGCCGGCGAGTTCCTGGGCATCACCGGGCGCCTCGGCCAGACGTGGTTCTGGCTTGGGCACCAGGGATCCGAGTACCTCGACCTCGGCCGCTTCTGGCAGCTCCTGCTGGCGGTCGGCCTCCTGCTCTGGCTCTTCCTGATGTTCCGCGCACTCCGCCCGGCAATCCGGAAGGAGGGACCGAGCGAGATCTCTGCGCTGTTCCTCTACGCCGCGGCGGCGATCCCCATCTTCTACGTCCCTGCCCTGTTCTACGGTCCTCGCACCAACTTCGCGGTCATCGACAACTGGCGGTTCTGGATCATTCACCTGTGGGTCGAGGGCTTCTTCGAGCTGTTCGCCACGGTGCTCGTCGCCATCATGTTCCGCCAGATCGGGCTCGTCACCATCCGCACGGCGACGCGGCTCGTCTACCTCGACGCCATCCTCTTCCTGATCGGAGGCATCGTCGGGACGGGGCACCACTGGTACTTCACCGGTCAGGGGACGTTGAACATGGGCCTCGCCGCCTGCTTCTCGGCGCTCGAGGTCGTGCCGCTCACGCTCCTCACGCTCGACGCGTCCGGCTTCATCCGGCTCCGCAAGCGGGCCCTCGCCGAAGACGGGACCGACCTCGCCTCCAAGCACAAGTGGGCCATCTACTTCTTCATCGCCGTGGGTGTCTGGAACTTCATCGGCGCGGGCATCTTCGGCTTCCTCATCAACACGCCCATCGTCTCGTACTTCGAGGTGGGCACCACCCTCACGGCCAACCACGGCCACGCCGCGATGTTCGGCGTGTTCGGCATGCTGGCGCTCGGCGTGCTCGTGTTCTGTCTCCGGGCCATGCAGAGCGACGCGACCTGGCGCACCATGGAGAAGTACGTGCGCGTGGGCTACTGGGGGCTCAACGCCGGACTCTCGCTGATGATGCTCCTCGACCTCTTCCCGGCGGGCGTGCTCCAGCTCTGGGACGTGATCTCCAACGGCTACTGGCACGCGCGGCGGCTCGACTACTCGATGACCGGCACCTTCCACAAGCTGGAGTGGATCCGCGTCGCTGGCGACACGGTGTTCATCGTCCTCGGCGCGCTGCCCATCACCGTGGGTGCGCTGCGTTCCTTCCTGAGCCGTGAGGTGGTGGTCAGCGCGAAATGATGTGCCTGACCTTCCCGTCCGCTCCCCACCGCGCGTAACAGGTCCGGGCCTCGCGGAGGTACACGTCCGCGAACAGCTCGAGCCCTCGCGCGCGGTAGAAGCGCGAGGCGAGCTCGTACGCGAGCGCCTCGTCGTGCACGAACCCATTCACGCGCGCGGACCGGATCGCCTGCTCGTACCGGCGCTCGGCGTCGAGCTCCCGGCCCTGGATGCGGGCCACCTCGGCCGACGCGAGGGCGTGTCGATGAAGGAAGTTCTCGGGGCAGCTGTCGGCCCACAGCTCGAGCCGCCGCAGCTCCTCGCCGAGGTCCCGGGCGAGCTCGCGCTGGCGATCTGCGGAGGCGCCGGGATGGAGCGCCGCCAGCGTGAGCGCGCGGAAGAAGTGGTGGGTCGCATCGTACAGGAACGCCGAGACGGGGGCGGGCGTCGACGCCTTCCGTGTGGCAGCCTCGAGCGCCTCCTCGTACCGTCCGTAGAGGAACGCCACGATCTGCTCGAGGACGCAGTGGAGTGCGAACCCGGCGCCGAAGCTGGCCTTCCCGAAAGCGGCAAGGCAGGCGGCTTCGCTGAAAGCGTCGTCATCGAGGCTGGCGGGCTCCCGCGTCGCTCCCTTCATCGCCGGGACGAACTGACGGATGAGGCGGATCGCGTCGCGCGCCGTGTCGTTGTGGCTCTCCTCGGCGAAGGCGAGGTACTTCTCGGAGGCCTTGAGCGCCTCGTCGAGCGACTCGCCCCGCTCCACGACCGTGGCCCACGCCGCGATGATGGCGATGATGGCGGCGCGCGCGAGGTCACCGATCTCCTGCATGGCGTGGAAGCCGCGATCCATCATGGGCAGGCCGGTCGCGAGCGGCCAGCGCCAGTGGTTGATCTGCGCACCGTAGCCCGCGATGACGGCCGCCCTCGCCCGGATATCGTCGAACCGCTCGCCGAGCCGCAGCGACGCGTCGCCGAGCTCGAACGCCGACCGCATGTCCCCGCACTCGACGAGCAGCGCGGCGCACCCGAAGTACGCGAGGCTCGATTCGGGCGCGTTTCCATGGCGAAGCGAGAGGTTCACGGTCGTGGCGATGAGGAGCGCGTGGTATTGCGGGCGCGCGTTGTAGGCGGCCACCCATAGCTCGATGAGGAGACGCAGGGCCATGCGCACGTCGGGCGCGACGATCTCGGGCGCGGCCACGAGGTCGGACGCGCTGCGGGCGGCGATGTGGGCCCGGAGATCACGCATCGCGTCCTCGAAGGCAGCGGCGATCCCATCCGCCGCGTCCGGGAAGGAGATCCCGAACAGCCCCAGGCCGTCGATCCCGGCCCGGCACGCGTCCTCGAATCGCCCCGTGCCCTGGTACAGCACCATGCGCAGCAAGTAGACCCTGGCGCGGTCGAGGTCCGAGCCGGCCTTCCCGAGCAGCGCGTCCAGGACCTCGTCGGCGCGGCGGAAATCCCCGGCGAGGTACTCGCTCTCGGCGAGATCCAGGTGCAGCGCAAACGCATCCTCGTACCGCGCGCTCCACGCGTCGAGCGGCAGCAGCGCTGCGGCCCTCTCGAGGTAGTTCCGCGCCGACGGGTAGGCGGCCGACGCCCTCGCCTTTCTCCCCGCGAGGCCGTCGAGGCGGCAGAGCGAATCCCGCTCCGCGGGATCGACGACGAGGTCGCCCGCGCGGTTGAGCTGGCCCACGACGTCGAACACTCCCGCAGCGGTGCCGTCACGCGGCAGGCGGGCCAGGAGGCGGCGGCCGACGATGAGGTGCGCCGAGGCCCGAGATTCCTCGTCGACGAGCGAGTAGGCAGCCTCGCGGACACGGTCGTGGAGGAACTCGTAGGCCTCCCCCACGCGCACGATGAGCCCCTCACGCAGCGCCTCCCACAGGACGGCGTGGATCTGCGCGTCCGGGCAATCGAGCACGGTGCTCAGCGTGGCCGCGTCGGCGCGCTTCCCGAAGCACGCGAACCACGCCAGCGCTTCCTGCGTCCCCGCGGGGAGACGTCGGAGCTTGGCGAGCATGAGGTCGACGACGTTCTCGGTGAAGCTTCGCCCATGGATGGCCGCGAGGTCCCAGCGCCACTGGCCCGTGCGCTCGTCGAGCTGGAGGAGTCGCTCCTCGTGGAGCGCCGCGAGGAACTGGCTCGCGAAGAAGGGGTTCGCCCCGGTCTTCTCGGCGACGAGCGCGGCGAGCGGCGCGGCCTGCTCGGCGGGAGCGCGGAGCACGTCGGCGACGAGCGCGGTCAGCGCCTCGTCTGACAGCGGGCCGAGCACGATCTCCTTCACGCGCGCGCCCGCACGGCGCGTCTCGTGAAGCGTCAGCATCAGCGGATGAGCAGGCGTGACCTCGTTGTCGCGATACGCGCCGATGACGAGGAGCGCGCGGGGGCCCGGCTGCGTGACGAGGTCCTGGAGGAGCGCGAGGCTCGCGGAATCGGCCCATTGCAGGTCGTCGAGGAAGAGCGTGAGGGGGTGCTCTCGCACCGCGAACGCCTCGACGAAGCGGCGGAAGACGCGCCGGAACCGCCTCTGGGCCTCGGCGGGCGCCAGCTCGGGGACGGGAGGGCGCCGCCCGATCACCAGCTCGAGCGGCGGGACGACGTCCACCACGAGCTGTGCATTCGATCCCAGGCTCGCCTCGAACCGCTGCTTCCAGGCGGCGATCCGCTCCTCGCCCTCGGCGACGAGGTCGAGGACGAGCTCCCCGAGGGCCTTCACGATCGTGGAGTACGGCACGTCGCGTTCGAAGGGATCGAACTGGGCCGCCACGAACAGGCCCCGCTCGCGCACGATGGGCTTCAACAGCTCGTGAACCAGCGACGACTTGCCGATCCCGGAGTAGCCCGAGATGAGCACGAGCTCCGACCCCCCGCCCTGGACCGTGCACTCGAGCGAGGAACGCAAGGCCGCGACCTCCGCGTCGCGCCCGTACAGCCTCTGAGGGATCCGCAGGCGGCTGGGAGCGTCCCGTTCCGCCAGCGGAAAGGGATCGATGCGCCGGCTCGAGCGCCACTGCTCGAGGCATCGCGCGAGGTCGTATTCGAGGCCGCGGGCGGTCTGGTAGCGATCGTCGGCCATCTTGGCGAGGAGCTTCAGGATGATGCGCGCGACCATCTCGGGCACGGCCGGGACGACGTCCGCGGCCGACGGCGGCGGGCGCGCGACGTGACAGCAGACCCATTCGAGAGGATCGCTGGCGTCGAACGGGAGGCACCCGGTCACCATCTCGTGAAACGTGACGCCAAGTGAATAGAGGTCGCTGCGATCGTCCATCGCCGCCGCGATCCACCCCGTCTGCTCCGGCGAGATGTAGGGGAGCGAGCCCTCCAGGAGGTGGGGACGCCGCGCGACCTGCCGCTCTCGCGGGAGGCGCGTCGCGAGGCTGAAGTCCGCAAGCCTCACTTCCCCGGTGACCGCGTTGAGGATGATGTTCTGGGGCTTCAGGTCGCGGTGGACGACGCCCACCCGGTGGATGTCCGCGACGGCACGCGCAATCCCGATCGCGAGCGGCAGGAAGCGATCCATCGGCATCGGGGGTCCGAGCAGCCGATCGAGCGGCTTGCCGCCGAAGTCCTCGATGACGAGCGCAGGCATTCCACGATAGGTCTCGAAGGCGAGCGGTCGGGCGACGATCGGGAGGTCGAGGGACCGTCCGAATTGGTACTCACGCCGCTGGCGACCGAGGGACGTGGGACGGCACCGCCCGGGATCGAGCACCTTCAGGATCACGGATTGGCGATCCGGGGTCGCCATGGCGCGATACAGCGTCACGCCATCCGCCTCGGAGAGCGTCTCCGTGATTTCGTACGAAGCCGAGCCCTGCACGGTTCGTGCTTAGTCGTCGCGCCGCGTCGACGCCCATCTCCCTGCGGGTGTACGCTGACGAGGCGGTTCGCTCCGGCTCGCAACAGGCATTGGCGCGGTCGCGCCCGACGGGCGCCCGGATGGCTGCGTCGGGCCAGACGTCCCGATCGACGGTCTCGGCCGGGGCCACACCGCGCTCGAAGTTGCGCGCGGACGGGGAAGGCAGAACCGTCTGCCGGATGACCGAACCGATCACGTCGTTCCCCAAGAGCGAGATCAAGGTCCTCCTGCTCGAGAACATCCACGCGCTCGCGATCGAGCTGCTGCGCGGCGAGGGATTCCACGTGGAGACGGTCTCGCGCGCCCTCGACGAGCAGGAGCTCGCCGCCAGGATCCGCGACGTCCACGTCCTCGGCATCCGGTCGAAGACGCGCGTCACGCTCGCCGCCCTCGCCGCGGCGCCGCGGCTGCTCGCCGTCGGCTGCTTCTGCATCGGCACCAACCAGGTCGCGCTCCGCGACGCCGCCGCGCGCGGCGTGCCGGTCTTCAACGCCCCGTTCTCGAACACGCGCTCCGTCGCGGAGATGATCATCGCCGAGATCGTGTTCCTCGCCCGCCAGCTCGGCGATCGCACGCTCGAGGTGCACCAGGGCCAGTGGCGAAAGGTGTCGGCGAACTGCCACGAGGTGCGCGGGAAGACGCTCGGCATCGTCGGCTACGGCCACATCGGGACCCAGGTCGGCGTGCTCGCCGAGGCCTTCGGCATGCGCGTCCTCTACTTCGACGTCGCGTCGAAGCTGCCGGTCGGCAACGTGCGCCCGGTGCCTGCGCTGGGCGACCTGCTCGCGTCGTCGGACTTCGTGACCCTCCACGTGCCGGAGGCGCCGCAGACCCGGAGCATGATCGGCGCCGTGGAGCTGGCGCTGATGAGGAGGGGCGCGTACCTGCTCAACGCGAGCCGCGGCAGCGTGGTCGACCTCGAGGCGCTCGCCGCCGCGATCCGCGACGGGCGCCTGGGCGGCGCGGCGGTCGACGTCTACCCCGACGAGCCCGAAGGCAAGAGCGACGCATTCTCGTCGCCGCTCCGCGGGTTGCCCAACGTGATCCTCACGCCGCACGTCGGCGGATCGACGGAGGAGGCCCAGGAGGCCATCGGCCGCGAGGTCACGACGGCGCTGGTCAAGCTGGTCAACACCGGCTCGACCACGGGCGCCGTCAACTTCCCGCAGGTCGAGCTTCCGTCGTCGCCGGGCACGCACCGCATCCTGAACGTGCACCGCAACGTCCCCGGCGTGCTGGGCGACATCAACAAGCTCGTATCCGATCTGACCGCCAACATCCGGTCCCAGCTGCTCGCCACCAATCCCGACATTGGATACCTGATCATGGACCTCGACCAGGACGTCTCGGACAAGGTCAAGCGCGGCATCGGGCGGCTCGACACCAGCATCAAGACGCGCATCCTGTACTGAGCCTGCGATCGGCGCGCGCGCGCGCTCGTTCGTCGGCCAAGAACGGGCCGAGGCTCGTCGCGGATGATCGCAGGGCGATGCAGTCGTCGGCCCGTGCCGGTGATGGACGGCTGCCGCGGGGGGTCGCGGGCATGTTGCGGATGCCGCCATGACGGCCGAGCGTCCTCCGCAGTGCGTTCACGGGGAGGCCACACACCGCGTGAATCTCGGTTGGGCGGGCGCGGCCGCTTCCTGTTTCGGCGTGCCCGCCACGACGCTAACCGACGGACCTCCTTGAACGCGCAAGCGCGGGGGCATTGCATGTCGGACGGCGGCTCCAGGCCGAAACGGTTGCAGGTTGCCACCGGTGCGACGTGCGCGGACCGTTCGGCAGTCATCATCGGAAGTGGTGACGACGAGTACGTGTGCGGCGGGTGCTTCGCGACTGTCGTGATGGGATTCGATATCGACAGGCTCGCCGGTGCGTTGGTCCGATGCTCGAGCTGCGGACTATTGAACGAGGCGGTGTGTCATGTCGGGACTCGTCGCCCCGACGAGACGTGACGGCCGGCGCACCCGCGGGTGCTGACGGCCGGCGATGGTCACGTGGAACGTCCCGCAGGTGCGGACGAGCTGGCGTGCCAGCGTGCGAGCAGCTGTCTCAGAGCTCCGATGGAGAACGGCTTCTCGAGAACGCCGAGGAGCGGCGTCTCGGGACGAGGCATGACGGCCGCATCGAAATGACCGCTCATGATGATGACCGGCAGTGAGACTCGCCGACGCGCGAGCTCCTCGACGAGGTCGAAGCCGCTCATGCCGGGCATCCGCACGTCGACGAGCAGACATCCTTCGCCACCTTCGTACTGTGCGAGAAACGACTCGGCGGACCGGAACGTGCGGCCCTCGTATCCAAGCACGCGCACGATCTTGGCGACGCTCCTGGCCACCGCCTCATCATCGTCGACGACGAATACGGTCGCGCCACTCATGCGGCCACCTGCGTCACCGCCGTCGCGGCCGGCAGCTCGAAGTAG
>JBJMQK010000457.1:0-13741 GCA_045802735.1 Anaeromyxobacteraceae bacterium
CGGCGCGGGCGCTCGGCGTCGCGAAGAGCACGCTCTACCTCAAGATGAAGCGGTACGGGCTCGTCGCGCCCACGGCGTCCCCCGCCGGCGCCGACGCGCGTCGGGGCGCCGACGCCGCGACACCGTGACCGCGCGGCGCACCGTCAGCGCACCCGCCCCCGCTCGAGCACTTCCTCGAGGCCGATCGGCGCGTGCCCGGCGACGCGCTGGACGTCGCCGGTGACGCGCGCCAGCTCTCCCGCGGCGATGGCGGTGTACGTGCTGATCCAGGCGTCGAGCTGCCACTTCTCGGCGCCGTACTTCGCGCGCGACCGGTACGCCTCGTCGAGCGACTCGTCCTCGTAGCGCACCTCGCGCCCGAGGTGCCGGCCGAGCGCCGCCGCGACCTCGTCGAGCGCCAGCGCCGCGGGGCCGGTGAGCTCGTACGTCGCCCCGGCGTGCGCGCCTGGATTGCGCAGCACGGCCACCGCCACGTCGGCGATGTCGTCCTGCGCGACCGCCGCCACCCGGCCGCGTCCGGCGGGCCCGCGGATGACCCCGTCGTCGCCCATCATCAGCGGGAAGAAGTCGAGGTAGAGGTTGTCGCGGAGGAAGGTGAACGGGAGCCCGGCCTCGCGAAGCCGCTGCTCGGTCGCCCAGTGGTCGCGCACGAGCGTGAAGGTCGCGTCCGGCGACGCCCCGAAGAACGACGTGTAGACGACGTGCCGCACCCCGCACGCGACCGCCGTGTCGATGAGCGTGAAGTGCTGCGCGAGCCGCGTCCTCGACTCCCCTCCCGAGACGAAGAGCAGCGTCTCGACGCCGTCGAGCGCGCGCGCGAGCGGCTCCCGATCGCCGTAGGACGCGACCCGCACCTCGGCACGAGCGAGCGCGGGCGCGCGCCCTGGATCGCGAACGATGAGGCGCTGCGCGACCCCGAGCTCCGAGAGGCGCCGCGCCACGCGGCCGCCGAGGCGGCCCGTGGCTCCGGTGATGGCGACGGGTGGCGTGTTCATGGTCCTGGGCCTCTCCCGGGCGTGACTCACGGCGGCCGCCGTCCACTCGCCGGCGACCGTCGCCGTCAGTGGAGCAGCTGCTCGATCCTTTCCGGGTCCGCCGGCTTCGCGACGTGCGCGTCGAACCCGGACTCCTTCGCCCTGCGGATGTCCTCGGCGCCGGCGTAGCCGCTCACGGCGACGAGCCGCGCTCCGTCGCTCGCGTGCGACGCCCGCAGCGCCTTCGCGACCTCGTACCCGTCCATCCCGGGGAGCCCGATGTCGCAGAGCACCACGTCCGGCGCGTACGCGCGCGCCTTCTCCACGGCGCTCGGCCCGTCGTAGGCGATCTCGACCTCGTGCCCGAAGAGCTTCACCAGCTCGGCGAGCGACTCCGCGGCGTCCTCGTTGTCGTCGACGACGAGCACGCGGTACTGCTGGCGGGGGCGCGGCGCGTCGTCCACCGCGCCGGGCACGGGCCACGGCCGCGGCGCGTGCAGCGGCAGCCGCACGGTGAAGGCGCTCCCCTGCTGCATCCCATCGCTCGTCGCGGTGACGGCGCCGCCGTGCAGCTCGGCGAGGCCCTTCACCAGCGCGAGCCCGAGCCCCAGGCCACCCTCGGAGCGCGCCAGGGTCTGCGCCGCCTGCGTGAACGGCTCGAACAGGTGATCGAGCAGCGCCGGCTCGATGCCGATGCCGGTGTCGCGGACCGACAGCTCGGCCATCCCGTCGGCGCCGGCCGCGACGGAGAGCGTCACCCGCCCGCCCGCGTTGGTGAACTTCGCCGCGTTCTGGAGCAGGTTCCCGACGATCTGCGCGAGGCGCGTCCGATCGCCGCGCACGAACACCGGGGCGCGCGGCGCGTGGACGTCGAGCGCGAGGTCGCGATGCTTCATCACGGCGCGGTGGTCGTCGGCGGTGCGCGCGGCCAGCTCGGCGAGGTCCACGTCGGCGAGGCGCAGCTCGATCTTGCCGCTCGCGATCCGCGTCACGTCGAGGAGGTCGTCCACGAGCCGCGTGAGGTGCTCCGTCTGTCGCCGGATGACCTCCATCGCGTGCGTGCCCTGCTCGTCGCCCGCCGCCCCGCGCTGCAGCAGGTAGACGCTGTTGCGGATGGGCGCGAGCGGGTTCCTGAGCTCGTGCGACAGCATCCCGAGGAACTCGTTCTTGCGCCGATCGGCGGCCCGGAGCTGCTCGTTCGCGGCGCGGACCGCCTCGTCGGCGCGCTTCCGCTCGGTGATGTCGAGGACGAACGACACGTACTCGCCGCCGCCGATGGACGCGCTCGCGACCAGCACCGGGACGCGCTCCCCGTCGCGGCGCACGTACTCCTTCTCGTACAGCGCCGAGATCCCGCGCTCGTGCGCCTCCACGACGGCGGCGTCGTCGAGGGCGACGTGCTCCGGCGGCGTGAAGTCGCGCGAGCTGACGCCGCCCAGGACGAGCTCCTCGCGCGTCGCGCCCACGATGCGCAGGTAGGCGTCGTTCGCGTCGACGACGAGCCCGTCGCCGCGCTTCAGCAGGACGCCGATGGGGTTCGCGTCGAGCATGAGCCGGAGCCGCTCGGCCGCGCGCTTCGCGTCGCTGACGTTGCGGTTCGACTCGAGCACGTGCCGCTGGCCGTCGGAGCCCCGCACGACCTGCAGCTTGGCGGAGACGGTGACCTCGGCCCCCGCCCTCGTGTGGTGCACGACCTCGCCCTCCCACCGCCCCGAGCGCTCGAGCTCCGCCTCGATCGCGGACCAGTCCGAGGGGAACTGCGTGCCGAGGAGGTCCTCGGGCGCGCGGCCCACGGCCTCGCTCTCCGTGTACCCGTACAGCTCCGCGGCGCCGTGGTTCCAGCTCTCGATCCCGCGCGTTCGAGACCAGGTGAAGATCGCGTCGTGCGTGAGCTCGAGCAGCCTGGCGCGCTCCCTCGCCTCCTCCTCGGCGCGCGCCCGCTGTGCGGCGAAGGTGCTGAGCCGCAGCGCCGTCCGCCACACCAGCACGACGGAGAGGACGCTCAGCGAGACCGCGAACATCCCGGTGCCGACGAGGCGCGAATAGAGACCCCGGCGCTCGCCGGCGACGCCGAAGAAGCCGATCACGATCGGGAGCAGCGCGACCGGCAGGAGCATGCGCCGCAGCAGCACGCCGCCCGCGTCGTCGCGCCACAGCACGGGCACCGTCCCGTCCTCCGCGTCCGCGAAGGCGAGCCCGAGGCCGAGCGCGAGCAGCGCCACCACCGTCGGCCACGCGATGATCATCGCCTGCGTGGAGCGGTAGAGCGCCGTGATGCCGTAGAAGAACCCCACCGTCGGCACGAGCACGAGGCAGGAGAGTGCGGCCCCGAACCACACGGAGACGCGCCGCCGCCACGCGAGCGCGAGGAGCCCGACCCCGAGCAGCGTGAGCCCGACGGCCCCGAGCGGCCCCATCCTGTTGCGGCCCATCGTCTGCAGCGCCTCGGCCGGCTCGGTCGCGATGAGCTGGTCAATGCCGAGGTCGACCCCGGACGCCAGCTCGAAGAGCGTGAGCGCGCCGATGAGCAGGACGAGCGAGGACGCGGCGACCGCGACGAGGCGCCGCGCCGGGGTCCGGCGCCCGCCGCGCAGCAGGAGGAGGGAGGCGCCCGCGAGCAGCTGGGCGAGCGCCATGTTCGTCTTCGTGGTGACGATGCCGCGCGCCGCCCAGCGCGGAGGGATGCCGAGGAGCCAGAGGACGAGGTACGCCCCGCCGATGACCGCGCCCAGGGCTCCGCCCACGCGGACGATCGAGCGCGCGAGCGGAGGCGGGCGGACACCGGGCACTCCTCAAGGTTAACGAGCCCGGAGGACGTCGGCCCGCGTGCTCCGGGCACCGGCCGTCGTCACAGGCTAGTCGCGGCGCGCGCCGCCGCCGCGCGCAGGGCCGCCTGGGCAGAGCCGGCCGATCGTCGCGGCGAGCGCTCCGAAGTCGAAGGGCTTGTCGAGGTGCAGCTCGACGTGCGCCGGACGCTCGCGGAGCGGCTCGGCCGACATCGTCACGATCGGCGTCCCGACGTGCCGACCGGTCCGCACGCGGCGCACGAGACCGACCCCGCCGAGCCGCGGCATGTTGAGGTCGGCAATGATGACGCACGGTGAAGCAGCGCCGGCGCGCTCGAGCTGGGCGAGCGCGTCCACGCCGTCCGCGGCCAGCACCACGCGGCAGCCGAGGCCGCCGATGAGGTCCCGCAGCACCTCGCGGATGTCGGGATCGTCCTCGACGACGAGCACGCGGCCCTGGCAGCTCTCACACGCCATGAGGCGCGATCCTGTGCACGCCTTGGCCCATTGTCGACCGTGGATGACCCGTCAGGGTGCCTCATTCAGGGCCGACGTTCGCAATTTCTGCGACGATGACCCCTGAATGGGCGCCTCCATTTGGGCCTGGGCTGCGCGGCCGGCGCACCCGGGACGTACGGACCGGGCGACGCGCGAGCGGACCGGGCGGCGTTTGCGCCGCGCGACGGGTGAGGTCACCCATCGTGACGCTCGAGGATGCGCGGTTTTCTGGCGGGGCGCGCGCTGCTGCACCACAATGCGCAGCACAGGAGAACCATCAATGGCCCGAGCGGCTGCCTTTTCAATCGATGCGATCATTGCGACGGAGGTCGACAAGATCCTGAGCCGGGTGATGCCCATGCTCAGGAAGCGCCTCGGCGAGGCGGAGGTGGCCGGGCGCAAGCGCGCGCCGGCGGGCCGGGGCACCGCGGGCCGGCCGCGGCGCCGGCCGCCCCGCGTCGAGATGACGAGGTGGGTCGCCGACCGCAACGCGCGCCGCGTCCCGACGTTCGTCATCGAGGCGACCGGGCTCGACACGAAGAAGAAGATCGTCGCCCGCTTCGGCGAGAACGCCGCGTTCGAGGCCGGGAAGCCGCTGCCGCCGGCGAGGTCGGCGGACGGCACGGCGGGCGCCGGCGCGGAGCGCGGGGCCCGGGCGAAGGCGCCCGCGGTGCGCAAGGCCGCGAAGGCGCAGGGCTGACGACAGCGCAGCGCCTGTCAGGCCGGCGCGCCGCGCGCCTTGGGCGCGGGGCGCAGGAAGTCCGAGGCGCGACCGATGCTCTTGCGCCCTTCCGAGGCGACGAGGTCGGCGAGCGTGCCGAGGCGCACCTCCGCCCCGCGCGACGTCGCGGCCTTGAGCAGCATCGGAAGGTTCACCCCGGTGACGACCTCCACCCGCTCGCCGAGGAACGTGAGCGCGATGTTGGACGGCGATCCGCCGAACATGTCGGTGAGGACGAGCACACCGTCGCCCTGATCGGCCTCGCGGATCGCGCTGTCGAGGACGTTGCGCGCGTCGCCGATCGCCGAGCTGACGGAGAGGGTCATCGCGCGGAAGTTGTCGCACGGACCGCAGATCTGCTCGAGCGCGCGCAGCAGCTCTTCCGCGAGGCGCCCATGCGCCGCCAGGACCACGCCGATCACGGCCTCTCCATGCGGAGCGCGATCGGCGATCTCAACACCTAAACGATTTGCCCGCTTCGCGCGACAGAGCCGTTCGCATCGTGCTGCCGCTGGCCCCGTCGCGCGCCCAGCGCCCCCGATGCTCGCTGCGCCGTCCACACCGTGCACCGAGTTCTTCACACGAGGTTGCACACCGACACAGGGTATGGGCGGCCGCACGCAGGACGCGACGGGGTCGGCGCGTCGTTACATCTCCCGCCGCCAGCGAGTGCGAGGCGAGTGGGCGCGGGCGATCGAGCGCCCGGCCCTGCGGTTCACGATCGGCGGAGAGCGGCTTGGGCGGCATCCTCAACGGCATCGGCGTCTCCCCGGGCATCGCGCGCGGCGCGGCCTTCGTCCTCACCTGCGGCGAGCGCGCCGTCGCCGCGCGGCGCAGCATCGCGGCCGAGGACGTCGCGCGCGAGCACCGCCGCTTCGAGGCGGCGGTGTCCGCGGCGACGGCCCAGCTCGCGGCGCTGCAGCAGGAGGTGAGCCGGGCCGGGCCGACGCAGGTCGACGTGCTCGGCGCCCAGGCGCTCATGCTGCGCGACGCCGGGCTGCGGGACCGCGTGCTGCTCCTCGTGGAGGAGGAACGCGTCAACGTGGAGGCGGCGCTCTCCGACGTGATCGACGGGTACACGCGGACGCTCGGCGGCGTCGCCGACGCCTACCTCCGCGAGCGCGCCGCCGACGTCCGCGACGTGGGCCGCCGCCTGCTCGCGGCGCTCGTCGATCGCGAGGGCCCGCGCGGCCTCGCGATCCCGGAGGGCGCCATCGTCGTCTCGGAGGAGCTGCTGCCGTCGGCGACGGCGCGCCTCCAGCTCGGCAGCGTGCGCGCGTTCGTCACCGAACGCGGCGGCAAGTTCTCGCACAGCTCGATCCTGGCGCGCTCGATGGGCACGCCCGCCGTCGCCGGCGTGGCGGACGCGTCCCGGGCAATCCGGACGGGGGCGCGGCTCGTCGTGGACGGCGCGGCGGGCGTCGTCGTCGTCGATCCGGAGCCCTCCGTCGAGCGCGAGTACGAGCGCCTCGAGGACGCGCTGCGCGCCGGGAAGGTCGCGCTGCGCGAGCGCGTCGACCGCCCCTCCGTCACCGCCGACGGCGTCCCGGTCGCGCTCCTCGCGAACGTGAACGACCCCGCCGACGTCGACGCGGCGCTCCGCTCGGGCGCCGAAGGGATCGGGCTCTACCGCACCGACTTCCAGTTCTCGCGGCGCGACGCCTTCCCGGGCGAGGAGGAGCAGCGCGCCACGCTCGCGCGCGACGCCGCGCGCTTCCACCCGCGGAGGCTCGTGGCCCGCCTCCTCGACACCGGCGGCGACAAGCTCCTGCCCTACTTCCCCCTGCCGCCCGCGCGCAACCCGGCGCTCGCGCTGCGGGGGACGCGGCTCCTCCTCCGCCACCTCGACGTGCTGAAGCCGCAGCTCCGCGCGTTCCTCCGCGTCGCTGCCCTGCACCCGGTCTCGATCCTGCTCCCGATGGTGGGCGGGGTCGACGAGGTGCGCGCGGCCCGCGCGGTCATCCGCCAGGTCGAGCGCGACCTCTCGGCGGAGGGCGTCCCGTTCGGCGGCGCGGTGCCGGTGGGGGCCATGATCGAGGTCCCGTCGGCGGCCCTCGCCGCGCGCGCGCTCGCGCGGGAGGCCGACTTCCTGAGCCTCGGGACGAACGACCTCGTGCAGTACGTCGTCGCCGCGGACCGCGAGGACGAGGGCGCCGCCCGCTACTACGACCCGCTCCACCCCGGCGTCCTGCGCCTCCTCCAGCTCGTCGCCGAGGCCGCGGCGAGCGCGGGCCGGGAGCTCACGCTCTGCGGCGAGATGGGGGGCGACCCGGGCAACACCGCCCTCCTCCTCGGCCTCGGGGTGCGAGCGGTCAGCGTCGCCCCGGGCGAGCTGCTCGAGGTGAAGGACGCGATCCGTCGCATCGACCTCCGCGCGGCAGAGGCCCTCGCCCGCCGGGCGATCGACCTGGGCTCGGGCTCGGACGTCGCCGCGCTCCTGCGGGCGCCCGGCTGAACGACATCCCAGGAGAACCCCGATGGCCACGCTCCCGCAACGCCCGGTGATCGAGACCCGCTACGACCAGATGTTCCCGACGCTCGCGCCGGCGGAGATCGAGCGGCTGCACCGCTTCGGCACGCCGCGCCGCTACGCCGCTGGCGAGCGGGTGGCCACCGCCGGTGAGGTGAGCGCCGGAGTCTTCGTGGTGCTCTCCGGCGTGGTGGCGATCACGCAGCACGGGCCGCTCGGGCCGGACGAGGCGATCGTGACCCATCGTGCGGGCGCCCTCATGGGCGAGATCGCGCAGCTCTGGGGCCGTCCCGCGCTCGTCGACGCCGTCGTCAAGGAGCCGGCCGAGGTGCTGGTCATCCCCACCTCGCGCCTCCGCGACGTGCTCGTCGCCGAGGCGGAGCTGGGCGAGACGATCATGCGCGCGCTCATCCTGCGGCGCGTGGGACTCCTCCAGAGCGGCGCCAGCGGCCCCGTCATCGTCGGCCGCGCCTCGCACCCCGACGTCCTGCGGCTGTCCGGGTTCCTCTCGCGCAACGCGCAGCCGCACGTGCGCCTCGATCCCGGGACCGATCCGGCGGCGCGGACGCTCCTCGAGCACCTGCACCGCGCGCCGTCCGAGGCGCCGATCGTCGTCTGCCCGAACGGCAACATCCTCACGAACCCGAGCGAGGTCGAGCTCGCCGGGTGCCTGCAGCTCGTCCGCGCGCTCGACCCGGCGCGGGTCCACGACGTCGCGATCGTCGGCGCCGGCCCCGCCGGCCTCGCGGCCTCCGTGTACGCTGCGTCGGAGGGGCTCTCCGTGCTGGTGCTCGACACGCGCGCGTTCGGCGGCCAGGCCGGCGCCTCCGCCCGCATCGAGAACTACCTCGGGTTCCCGACCGGCATCACCGGGATGGCGCTCATGGCGCGCGCCTACAACCAGGCGCAGAAGTTCGGCTCGGAGATGGCGATCCCGGCCGAGGTGGCCGCGCTCGCGCCGGGCGGCGGCGGCGGGGCGCGCTACGAGGTGCGGCTCGCGAACGGCGAGCGCGCGCGGGCGCGCGCCGTGGTGATCGCGAGCGGCGCGAGCTACCGACGCCTCGACGTCGCGGACCTCGCCGCGTTCGACGGTGCGTCCGTCCACTACTGGGCGTCGTCGCTCGAGGCCAAGCTGTGCGCGGGGCGGCGCGTGGCGCTCGTCGGCGCGGGGAACTCCGCCGGGCAGGCGGTGGTCTACCTCGCGTCGCACGTCGAGAGGGTCTCGCTCCTCGTGCGCGGCGCGAGCCTCGAGGCGAGCATGTCGCGCTACCTCGTGGAGCGGATCGCGGGCCTGCGCAACGTCGAGGTCCTGCTGCAGACCCGGATCACCGCGCTCGAGGGGAGGGGCGGTGCGCTCGAGGCGATCCGCTGGCGTCACCTCCCGTCGGGTGAGGAGACGCGGCACGAGATCGGCCAGCTCTTCCTGTTCATCGGCGCGGACCCGAACACGGCGTGGCTCTCCGGGTCGGGCGTCGCGCTCGATCCCAAGGGCTTCGTCCTCACCGGCGCCGACGCAGGTGCCGGCCGGAGGCTCCTCGAGACGAGCCAGGAGGGCGTCTTCGCCATCGGCGACGTGCGCTCCGGCTCGACGAAGCGGGTGGCAGCGGCCGTCGGCGAGGGCGCGCAGGTCATCGCGACGATCCACGCCTACCTCGCCGCGTCCGCGACGGATCACTCGTCGACGTCGCTCCGGGCCCAGGGGACGGCCGCGAGGCGCTCGTAGCGGATCGGCTCGCCGGTCTTCTCGCTCCGCCCGTACTTCCCCTCGTCGAGGCGAGCGAGCGCGCGGTTCACCTCGATGAGGAGCGCGCGCTCCCGCTCGGCGACCTCGACCTCGTGCGTGCGCTCGGTCGCCCGCTGCGCCAGCTCCTCGAACTCGCTCTCCTGCCCGTCGCCGCCGAGGCCCGTCCCCGGCGCCTGCAGCACGCGGAGGATGCGGGCGCGTTCGTCCTCGAGCTTCTGCCGCAGCGTCTGGAGCTGCTTCTCCGTGAGGACGCTCGCCATCACCGCGCTCCTTCATGAACGGGATCACCGCAGCAGCGCAGGCCACCAGCGGAACTCGCACCGCCCCGGCGACGCGTCGGGGCTCGTGCCGGACGCGAGCACGAGCGTCCCGTCCTGCCCTACGTCGAGCCGGGCCTGGCCGCCCGTCACGGTCGGGCCGGGGATCGTCAGCGTGCGCGACGCTGCGCGCGGGCCGTCGCCCCGCTACGCGCCGTCGCGGCGGCGCCGGTAGCTCGCGGCGGCAGCCGGCGGCGCGGTTCCGGCCGCGACGTACCCGTCGGCGATCGGCGCTCCTGCCTCGAGCGAGAGCGGGACGACGCCCGCCCAGCACGGCAGCGAGCGGTCGCCCTCGAGGTCCACCGGCGGCCCGCGGCGCACCTTGGCCGAGGCCTCGTCGATCGCGAGCGCGACCACGGTGGTCGCGTCGAGCTCGGCGTCGGTCGGCGCCCGCACCTCCGCGGCGCGGCCGGGGATGACGTGGTTCACGATCGTCACCAGCGCGGCGCGCTTCGCGGCCGGGTCCGCGACCTCGCGCGCCTCGCCCAGGATCACCACCGAGCGGTAGTTCACGGAGTGGCGAAACGCCGACCGCGCGAGCACGACGCCGTCGAGGAGCGTCACCGTCACGCAGGCGCGCGCGCCGCCGCGGAGCGCCTTCAGCATCCGGCTGTCGGCGGAGCCGTGCAGGAGCACGCGGTCGCCGTCGCGCGCGTAGGTCGCCGGGATGGCGAGCGGCTGCGCGCCGTCGGCGAACGCGACGTGGCAGACGAGCCCCTCGTCGAGGATCGCGTCGATGACGTCGCGGTCGTAGGAGCCGCGGCCGGGGTGGCGGCGCAGCCTGGTCCTGTCGGTCGGCTCGATGTCGCGCATGGGCGTCCTCGTAGCGCGCCGCGCTCAGCGCGCCGGCGAGATCTCCTGCAGCGCGGTCTCCAGGATCGCGAACCCGCGCTCGAGCTGCTCGTCGGTGATGACGAGCGGCATGAGCGTCCGGATGACGTTGCCGAAGTTGCCGCAGGCGATGAGGACGAGCCCCATCTCGTAGCAGCGCTTCACGAGCCGCTTCGTCTCGTCCGGCGCCGGCGCCTTCGTCTCGCGATCCTTCACCAGCTCGAGCGCCAGCATCGGGCCCTTGCCGCGCACGTCGCCGATGATCTCGTAGCGCCGCTGCATCGCCTCGAAGCGGGCGCGGATCGTCTCGCCGAGCGTTGCGGCGCGGGCGAGCAGGCCGTCGCCGAGCAGCACCTCCAGGACGGCGAGCGCCGCGCGGCAGGCGACGGGGTTCCCGCCGAACGTGCCGCCGAGGCCGCCGACGTGCGGAGCGTCCATCAGCTCTGCGCGTCCCGTGACCGCGGAGAGCGGCAGCCCGCCGGCGAGGCTCTTCGCGGTGGTGACGATGTCGGGGACGACGCCCCAGTGCTCGATGGCGTAGAGCGTCCCGGTGCGCCCCATCGCCGTCTGCACCTCGTCGATGATGAGGACGATGCCGTGCTTCCGGCAGATCGCCTGCAGCTTCGCGAAGTACTCCGGCGGCGGCGTGACGAAGCCGCCCTCCCCCTGCACCGGCTCGGCGATGACCGCCGCGGTCTGCTCGGCGGCCACGTTCCCGATGAAGAACTCCTCGAGGTAGTCGGCGCAGGCGACGTCGCACGAGGGGTATTTCAGGCCGAACGGGCAGCGGTAGCAGTACGCGTTCGGCATCCGGTACACCTCGGGCGCGAACGGGCCGAAGCCGAGCTTGTACGGCTTCACCTTGCTCGTGAGCGTCATCGTGAGGAGCGTCCGCCCGTGGAACGCGTTGTCGAGCGCGATCACCGCGGGGCGCTTCGTGGCGTGCCGCGCGATCTTCACCGCGTTCTCCACCGCCTCGGCGCCGCTCGACGCGAACATCGTCTTCTTGTGGTGGTCGCCCGGCGACAGCTCGTTGAGCCGCGCCGCGAGGTCGACGTAGGGCTCGTACATCGCCACGTGGAAGCAGGTGTGGATGTACTTCGCGGCCTGGTCCTGGATCGCCGCGACGACCTTCGGGTGCGAGTGGCCGACGTTCACGACGCCGATGCCGCCGGCGAAGTCGATGAGCTCGCGGCCGTCCACGTCGATCATCACCGCGCCGTGCGCCTCCTTGATGAAGGCCGGCGTGGCGTGCGACGGGCCCTTCGGGACGTGGCGATCCCGGAGCGCCTGGTACTCGGCCTGTCTCGATGACATGAGCGCTTCTCCTCGACTGCGGGTGTCGCGGCCGGGATAGCACCGATCGTACCAACCGCGATCCCGCTCGCCGCGCCCGCGCATCGCGCATCCAGGGGGCGCTTCGCCCGCTCCCTGGCGCATCGCGGCATGGGGCCGGCTCATGCAGGATTGCCTATTCGATGCAACGGTGCATGAATGGAGATATGCCTGGGAAGGCGGTGCAGGACGGGGCGCCCCGCGACCTCCTCGACGTGCACGGCGTCGACCACGACGCGCTCCTCGAGGCGCTGCTCGACCTCACCACGAGCGGCGTCGCCGCCGTCGCGCCCGACGGCGCGGTGCTCTTCGCGAACCGCACCGCCCGCGAGCACCTGGGCATCCGCCCCGGCGCGCGGCTCGCCGAGTGCGTCCCCGAGCTCGCCGGCGACGCCGACCCCGCGCGCGCGCAGGAAGGGACCTGCCCGATCCAGTTCCTCCGCCGCGGCGCGGCGAGCTATCTCACGAAGGCGAGCCCGCTCCGCGGCGCGAACGGCGACGCCGGCACGCTCTTCGTGTTCTCGGACATCACCGGCTCGGAGGCGAGCTCGCGGCAGGTGCGCGGCTACCAGGAGCTGACGCGGGTGCAGGACGCGATCATCGACTCGCTCTCCGACGGCCTGTGGATCAGCGACGGCGACGCCAACGTGCTCCGCATCAACCCCGCGTCGGAGCGGCTCAACGGCATCAGCGCCGCGCAGGTGGTCGGGCGCAACATGCGGCAGCTCCTCGAGGAAGGGCTCTTCGACCGCTCGGCGACCCTCGAGGTCCTCCGCACGCGCGCGAAGCTCGACATGCTGCAGGTGCGCGGCGGGCGGAAGCTCGTCCTCACCGGCACGCCGGTGTTCGACGAGGCGGGCGCGCTCATCCGCGTGGTGGTGTACGAGCGCGACATCACCGAGCTCGACGCGCTGCACCAGCAGCTCGAGCAGGAGGAGGCGATGAAGGACCGCTTCCGCCACCAGATGCTCGAGATGCAGCTCGAGGAGGTCGAGTCGCGGCGCGTCATCGCGAAGAGCCCCTGCATGCGGAAGGCGCTGCGGCAGGCCATCAAGGTGAGCGCGGTCGAGTCCACGGTGCTCCTCCTCGGCGAGTCGGGCGTCGGCAAGGGGCTCATCGCCGATCTCGTCCACAAGTACTCGAGCAGGGCCGAGAAGCCGCTCGTGAAGATCAACTGCGGCGCCATCCCCGAGTCGCTCGTCGAGGCGGAGCTGTTCGGGTACGACAAGGGCGCGTTCACCGGGGCGCAGGCGAAGGGGAAGCCGGGCTACTTCGAGCTCGCCGACGGCGGCATCCTCTTCCTCGACGAGATCGCGGAGCTGCCGCTCTCGTCGCAGGTGAAGCTCCTGCGCTTCCTGGAGGATGGGCGCGTGACGCGCGTCGGCGGCACCCACAGCCGCAAGCTCGACGTGCGCATCCTCGCCGCGACGCACCGCGACCTGCAGGCGATGGTCGATCACGGGGCGTTCCGGCTCGACCTCTTCTACCGGCTGTCGGTCATCCCCCTTCACGTTCCGCCCCTGCGCGAGCGCACCGACTGCATCCTCCCCATGCTGCGCCACTACGTGGACGCGTTCGCGGAGCGGGTGGGCGTGCGGCGACGGCTCTCGCGCGCCGCGTCGGAGGCGCTCCTCGCGTACCCCTGGCCGGGCAACGTCCGCGAGCTCATGAACCTCTGCGAGCGCCTCGTCGTCATGTCGGAGACGGAGCTCATCGACGTCGCCGACCTGCCGCGCGACGTCGTGGCGCGGTCGGAGAAGAGCGCCACCGCAGCGGCGCCGTTGCCCGAGGAGCTGACGCTCGCGCAGGCGCTCGAGAGCACCGAGCGCGCGATGCTGCTGGAGGCGCGCCGCCGGCACGGCAACCAGACGCGCATGGCGGAGGCGCTGGGCGTCGATCAGTCCACGGTCGCGCGCAAGCTGAAGAAGTACGGGATCGGCTGACCCTCGCGCTATGCGCCGGCGCATGGCGCGCGCGGCGCCACCCTCACCGTTTCCGCGCAGACGCGCACGCCCCTGGCGTGGCACGGGTCTCGCTATGCCCTCCGGCACACTCCAGTCGTGCT
>JBJMQK010000459.1:0-3068 GCA_045802735.1 Anaeromyxobacteraceae bacterium
GAAGACCTTGTCGAGCCGGGGCGCGGCGCGACGGTCTGCCCGCTCCTCCTCATCGGCCGGCCGCTGCCCCATCCACCCACCCCCCGCGTCGCGCGACGCTATGCTTGTAGGTGGATGTCGTCAAAGAAACGCTCGATGCGCCCCGGGTGGAGGAGCCCCGCGTGGCCGCGGCGTCCCGCTGGCGCGCGGAACGTGTAGACCCCGCTCCTCGCGCAGACGCCACACTGCTTGGGGCGCACCTTTCCAGACGCAAGCGCCAACCGCGGGCGTGGACGTTGGGTCCGCGAGGTGTCCACAATGAGTGGGGATGACCTCGCGCAGATCGCTCCGGCTCGCCGCTCTCCTCGCCGCCCTCTCCCTCTCTCCCGCCGCGCGCGCCACCGAGCGCTTCGAGGCGCTCGCCAGCGGCGCGCAGCGCCTCGAGAGCCTCGGTCCGTTCCTCGAGCGCTACGTCGGCTCGTGCCGGGACGCGTTCACGAGGGACGACTGCGAGCGGAACGTCCGCGCCTCGCGGCGCGCGCTCGACGGGCGCCTCTACGCGGCGACGCTCGGGGAGCGCACCGTCGAGATCGTGAAGCCGGAGCGGACCCGCTCCGGGTGGCGGTTCGTCGTGACGCCGTTCATCGACGGCGGCGGGCTCGCGCTCACGAACGGCGCGCCGCAGGGCGACGCGCAGGGGCGCCCGCGCATCGGCTTCCTCGTGCTCGAGGGCGCGCTGCCCGAGGGCATGGACGAGATGGCGCTCGAGTCGGCGCTGCGCACGGGCCGGCTCGGCCTCGAGGTGCTGTTCCGCCCCGAGGGCACCTGGAAGCTGAAGCGCCGCGGCGAGGGCGGCTTCTACGAGGGCGTGAAGGCCCGCTTCCTCGCACTCCGCATCGTGGAGACGCGCAGCGGCACGGAGCTCGCGAGCCGGGTGTACTGAGCCTCCGCCCTTCGACTCCGGCGGCTGGCGCCGCCTACGCTCAGGGCGAACGGAGCGGGATAGGCTCAGCGCGAACGGAGGGAATTCCGTTCACGCTGAGCGTAGCGCGAAGCGCGGAGTCGAACCGCGCCTACCCCTTCTTCTTGTCCTTCTCCCCGCCCAGGCGGACGGCGATGAAGCTCGACTGCTGGCCGCGGCGGACGCGCAGGACGACCACGTCGTTGGGCTTCGCCTTGCCGATGAGCTGCACGACCTGCTCGACCTTGCTCACCGGCTGCTGGCCGACCTGGAGGATGAGATCGTTCCGCTGGATGCCGGCCTTGTCGGCGGGACCGTCCGGCGAGACCGCCACCACCACGACGCCCTGATCGCCGTCGGCGCCGAGCTGCCGCGCCATCTCCGGCGTCAGCTCCGCGACGCGGATCCCGAGCTTCTCGTTCGTGTTCTTCTTGTCGCCGCTGCCCGCGTCGCCCTCGCCGCTCTCGTCCGGGTTCGTCTCCCCGCGCGCGAGCGCCTCCTCATCCGGCCGCGACGCGACCGTGATCTCGACGTCCTTCTTCTGGCCGTTGCGGAGGAGCGTGAGCTTCGCCTTCCCGCCCGGTGAGACCGACGCGACGTTGCGCGTGAGGCCGCTCGGCCCGTCGATGGGCTTCCCGTTCACCGCCGTCACGACGTCGCCGGGCTGGAGGCCCGCCTTCGACGCCGGCGCGCGCGGCACCACCGACTGCACCACCGCGCCCTTCGTCCCCTCCTTGATGCCGAAGCCCTGCGCCAGGTCCGGCGTGAGCTCACTCACGGTGACGCCGAGATAGCCGCGCGAGACCTTGCCCTTGAGGAGCTGGGGCATGAGCTGCTTCGCGAGGTTGATCGGGACGGCGAAGCCGATGCCGGAGCCGATCTGCGGGGAGATGATGGCCGTGTTGATGCCGACCACCTCGCCCTTCATGTTGAACAGCGGCCCGCCGCTGTTGCCCTGGTTGATGGCGGCGTCGGTCTGCAGGAAGTCGTCGAAGGGGCTCCCGGTGAGCTGCCGGTCCTTCGCCGAGACGATGCCGAGGGTGGCCGACTCGCGGAAGCCGAGCGGGCTCCCGATGGCGAGCACGAAGTCGCCCTGCTCGAGCGCGTCGGAGTCGCCGAGCGCGACCGTCGCCAGCTTGCCCTTCAGGCCCTGGAGCTTCACGAGCGCGACGTCGGTCGAGGGGTCGCGCCCCACCACCGTCCCCTCGTACTCCTTGCCCTCGGAGGTGCGAACCTTGATGTCGGTGGCGTCCTTCACGACGTGGTTGTTCGTGAGGACGTAGCCCTCCTCGTTGATGACGAAGCCGGAGCCGAGGCTCGTGCCCTTGAACTCCTGGGGCATCTGCCGCTGCCCGAAGAAGCGTTCGAGGAGGTCGTCGCCGCCGCCCTCGTCGTCACCGCCAGGTCCGCCAGGTCCGCCGGGTCCGCCCCCGCCGCCGGGTGCGCGGCGCAGCCCGCGGTGCGGGTTCTTCATGACCGTCGTGCTCGAGATGTTCACGACGGCGGGCTTCAGCTGCTTGATGAGCGGCGCGAGCGACCCCGTGCTCGGCACCGCCGCGGCGTTCGCCTGGCCCGTGGACTCGCGCCACAGGTTGCCGCCCGCCGGCGTGCGCTGCTGCGACGCCTGCGCCGGCGGCCCCGCGTCGGCGCGACCGTCCGGCGCGCAGGCAGCGCCGAGCGCGATGGCGGCGGCGATCGACGCGACCGCCGACGAGACGATGGTGTTGCGCTTCATGAGTCCTCCAGAGGTGACTGCCCTGTACGCGGCCCAAAACGTTTTATTTCGCGCCGCCCCGGAAAGACGCGACGACACAAATCTTCACGAGCGGGCGACGCGGCCGACGCGCACCCGCGCCGGCCGGAGGATGCGGTCCCCGATGCGATAACCGGCGCGCAGCTCCTGGACCACGACGTCGTCCTGCGCGGCGTCCGCCACCGGGACGAGATCGATGGCCTCCGCGAGGCGCGGGTCGAACGGGTGGCCCACGACGGCGATCCGCTCCGCGCCGAGATCGCTCACCTTCTTCGCGTGCGAGGAGCGGGTGAGCCGGACGCCGTCGACGAGCGGGCCGCCGGCGTCGCCGGCCGCGCCGAGCGCGAGCTCGAGGTGATCGACCGCCTCGAGCAG
>JBJMQK010000522.1:0-4182 GCA_045802735.1 Anaeromyxobacteraceae bacterium
CTTGCGCGTGGCGGTCGCGGTCGCGCGCGGCATCGCGCACGCCCACGCGCGCGGCGTCGTCCACCGCGACCTCACGCCGGGCAACGTCTTCCTGTGCGACGACGGCCAGGTGAAGGTGCTCGACCTGGGGATGGCCCACGCGTTCGGGCGCCGCAAGATCCGCGGCGGCACCCCGGCCTACGTCGCGCCGGAGGGCTGGCGTGGCGCCCCCGAGGACGAGCGCAGCGACGTGTACGGGCTCGGCGTCGTCCTCTACGAGTGCCTCACCGGCGAGCTGCCGCACCCAGCCGACGAGGGCCGCTCCGCCGCCGGCCGCCCCGCGCCGGCGCTCGACGTCGCCGCCGCGCCCGCCCTGGGCGACCTCGTCGCGCGCATGCTCGCGCCCGATCCCGTCGACAGGCCGCGCGACGGCGCCGAGGTGCTCGCCGCGCTCCTCGCGCTCGAGGATGAGGTGGCGCGCGCGCCGTCGTCGTCCGACGCCGTCCCCGCGGTGCGCCGGCGCCGCCGCTGGCGCCGCGCGGCGGCGATCCTGGGCGTCGCGGCGCTCCTCGCGACGGCCGCCGGCGCCGTGGTCGTCGCCGCGAGGCGCGGCGCGGTGGCCGCGCGCGCCGCGCCGTCGATCGCGGTGCTGCCCTTCGCCGACATGAGCCCGGAGCAGGACCAGGCGTACTTCTCGGAGGGGCTCTCGGAGGAGATCCTGAACGCGCTCGCGCAGGTCGAGGGGCTGCACGTCGCGGGGCGGACCTCCTCGTTCGCCTTCAAGGGCCACGACGAGGACCTGCGCTCGATCGGCGCGAAGCTCGGCGTCGGCAACGTGCTCGAGGGCAGCGTCCGCAAGGCCGCGGGGCGCGTGCGCATCACCGCGCAGATCGTGAGCGTCGCCGACGGGTTCCACCTGTGGTCGAAGACCTTCGACCGCGACCTCACCGATATCTTCGCGGTGCAGGACGAGATCGCCCGGGCGGTGGTCGCCGCGCTCCAGGTGAAGCTCCTCCCCGGGGCGACCCCGGCGGCGAAGGCGAAGGAGCGGCAGGTGAGCCCCGAGGCGTACAGCCAGTACCTCCTCGGCCGTCAGTTCTACGCCCGCTACTCGCCCGACGGCTTCCGCCGCGCCGTGGACGCATTCGGGAAGGCGCTCGCGATCGAGCCGAACTACGCGCAGGCGTGGGCCGCGCTCGCCGTCCCGCTGCTCTTCGTCGCGGAGCGCGGCGCGACGCCGGCGGAGATCGAGGCGGGCCGGCGGCGCGCGCGCGAGGCCGCGGAGCGCGCGATCGCGCTCGACCCGGACATCGGCGAGGCTTACTCCGCGCGCGCGCACATTCGCGCCGACTACGACTGGGATTGGACGGGCGCGCAGGCCGACATGGAGCGTGCGGTGGCGCTCACCCCGGGCGACGCGAACGTGCAGCGCCGTTACGGGCTCCTCCTCGCGACGCTCGGCCGCTTCGACGAGGCGATCGCGGCGACGCGGCGGGCGATCGACATCGACCCGCTGTTCCCCGCGAACTGGGCCGCGCTCGGGAACCACCAGTTCGCCACCGGGAACTACGCGCGCGCCCGCGCCGCCTGGGCGCGCGCGCTCGAGATCGCCCCCGAGTACGCGGGCGTCGAGGCGATGCGCGGCCTCGCGGCGCTCCTCGAGGGGCACCCCGCGGAGGCGCTCGCCGCGTTCCAGCGCGAGGGCGACGAGGGGACCCGGCTCGCCGGTGAGGCGCTCGCCCGCCACTCTCTCGGCGATGCCCGCGGCTCGAACGCGGCCCTCGACCGGCTCGCGAGGCAGTACGGCGAGCGGATGACCCACGCCGTCGCGGGCGTGTACGCCTGGCGCGGCGAGCGCGACCAGGCGTTCGCGTGGCTCGAGCGTTCCTACGCGCGACATGACCCGGAGCTCGCGGGGTTCGCGCACGACCCGTTCTGGAAGTCACTGCGCGAAGATCCGCGCGGCGTGGCGCTCATCCGCAAGCTGAACCTCCCGGCGCGCTGAGCGACCCGGTGTCCCTCTCGGGTCGCCGCGTCAGATCGCGGCGGTGCTCCCGTCCTCCCTGCAGAGGCGCCCCGGAGAACGGCGCCGACAGGGAGAACCGCCGTGACCACCACGACCGCAGCGCCGACCGCCCCCGCCTTCCACAGCCACTCGAGCCGCCTCGCGTCCGTCCGCGCCGCCTGCGTCCTCGCGCTGTGCGCCGCGCTCGCGGGCGGGTTCCTCGCCGAGGTGTGGAGCGCGCCGCCGCCCGCCGACGCAGCGGTGGCGAACGCGCCCGTTCCGGCGGGGCGGGTCTGACGTCGTCACCGGAGGGGCTGGCGCGCGAGGTGCGCCGGCCCCACGTCCGTCGCCATGGAGACCGCCTCCGTCGAGCGCCGTGCGCAGGAACTCCTCGCCGCGGGCGATCTCGCTGCGGCGGCGACGGTCGTCATCCGCGGGCACGGCGTGGAGGTGCTGCGCTACCTGCGCTCGCTGCTGCGCGACGAGGGCGCCGCGACCGACGCCTTCTCGGCGTGGGCGGAGGACGTGTGGCGCGGGCTCCCGGCGTTCCGCGGCGAAGCCTCGCTCCGCGGCTGGGCGTTCCGCGTCGCCTACCACGCCGCGCTCGACGTGAAGGACGAGGCGTGGCGCCGCAGGGGACGGCGGCTCGCCACGGGGGAGGCCTCTGCGCTCGCCGACGAGCTGCGCACGAAGACGGTCGTGCGCGACGAGCGTCAGCGGCAGGCGCTCGAGGAGCTGCGCGAGGCGCTGACGCTCGAGGAGCGCTCGCTCCTCGCCCTGCGCGTCGATCAGGGGCTCTCCTGGGCGGAGACGGCGGCCGTGCTCGCGCGCGAGGGCGAGGCGGTCGAACCGAACGCGCTCATGAAGCGCTTCGAGCGGCTGAAGGAGCGGCTCGGCCGCCTCGCCAAGGAGCGGGGGCTCGTCGAATGACGCGCTGTCATGATCAGCGCTTCTTCGAAGGGCCGGGGCCGCCGTCGGGCGGCTTGGGCTTGTCCTTGAAGATCCACCAGCCCCACTTCTCGCTCCACATGCCCGGCCCGGTGAGGAGCAAGGTCAGCGCGACGAGGCCGAGGATGACGAGCACCGTCCGGTAGTCGAGGTCCATCGGTCGCTCCGCCCGGAGCTTAGCGCGCGGACAGAGGCGCGGCTGCAGCTATTCGATGGTCGGGTCGTCGACGCCGAGGGTCCCCGGATCCTCGCCGAAGGGCACCACCGGCATCGGGTTCGCCTCCTCGTCGGTCGCGCCCGAGCGCGGAGCGGCGGGCGTCTCGTCGTCAGTCGCGGGGCGGATGTCCTGCTGCGGGTCGTGGGCGTCGTGCGGGTCGTTCGGGTTCGGCATCGGGCTACCTCCGCGGAGAACGTAGGGCGGCGAGGCGGCTGCGGCGACCCGGCGCTGGCGCACGGGGCGAAGGTCTCGTAGGGTCCGCCCCATGTCGGCAAGAACGTCGAGCGAGAGCGCCCAGGGCACGCCCGCCCGCCACCCACGCGACCGCGTGCGCGCGGCGCTCGCCCTGTTCGACGAGGGCGGCTCCTCGATCCGCGACGGCGGAGGCGACTCCGGCCCGCCGCTCTACGACTCCTCCGACCAGGGCTTCCTGCTGCAGGTGGAGTGCGGCTGGGGCGATGTGGGCGGCAAGCTCCTCGTCTACCGCTTCTACGTCGATCACGTGGGCGGCGGCCGCCGCGACGCCCTCGCGACCTACCTCGGCGCGCTGCGCGCCGCGGGCGTGGACGCGGAGCTCGGCCCGATCCACGCCGGCAGCGCGAAGCAGGTGGTCTGGATCGCCGGCACCTACGACGGCGAGAGCCGGCGGCTCCACTGATCATCGGATCGGGCCGCCGGCTCCGGCGCCGACAGCGGGACCCCCGCTCCGTCCGCGCGAGGTGTAGCGGTCCATGAGCCGCGCGCCGAACACCTGCCTCGCGGCGACCGCATTGTGGCAAGCGCAGAGCAGTCGCATGTTACTCACAGTGGACTCACCTCCGAGCGCGACCGGCACGATGTGATCGAGCTCCACCCGCGTCCGGGAGCCACAGACGCCGCCCGAGGACATGTGCCACTGGCAGCAGCCGCCATCCCGGATGAACACGGCGCGCCTCACCGCCGCTGGCACGTGGCGCGAGTTCGCGGAGGGCGGGGTGGGGGAAGTCCGGGGCTTCTTCACGAGCCCGCGCTTCTTGTCCTGGGCCGCAAGGAG
>JBJMQK010000524.1:0-8825 GCA_045802735.1 Anaeromyxobacteraceae bacterium
TCCGGCCGCTCCGCGGCCTACGCTCAGGACAGGCTCCGCGCAGCGGAGTCGAAGGGCGCTACGGCACGCCGCTCGGGTCCCAGCTCGTGCGGTAGCCCTCGTCGAGCGCGTCGAGGGCGGCGACCTCGTCGGGCGTGAGCGCGAAGTCGAACACCCGCGCGTTCTCCTCGATGCGGGTGCGCTGCACCGACTTCGGGATGACGACCACCTCGTGCTCGATCGCCCAGCGGACGAGCACCTGCGCGGGCGTCTTCGCGTGCGCCGCCGCCACGCGCCCGAGGACGGGATGGCCCATCTTCTGGGCCTTCACGAGCGGCGCGTACGCCTCGAGCTGGATGCCGTTCGCGCGGCAGTAGGCGAGGAGGTCCCGCTGGAAGAGGAACGGGTGGAACTCCACCTGGTTGACCGCGGGCACGACCCCGCCGTCGCCGAGCAGCTCCTCGAGGTGACGCACGGTGAAATTCGAGACGCCGATCGCGCTCACGCGCTTCTCGGCGTACAGGCGGCCGAGCGCGCGCCAGGTGTCGCGCCGCAGCCGCTCGACCGGGAAGTGGACGAGGTAGAGGTCGGGCGGGCCGCCGAGGCGCGCCTCGCTCGCGTCGAACGCGCTGAGCGCCGCGTCGTAGCCGTGGTCCGTGTTCCAGAGCTTCGTCGTGACGAAGACCTCGCCGCGCGGGACGGCGCTCGCGGCGATCGCCGAAGCGACGTCGCGCTCGTTTCCGTACACGCGCGCCGTGTCGACGTGGCGGTACCCGATGGCGAGCGCCGCCGCGACCGCCTCGCGCGTCTCCGCGCCCGGGCGCGACTGGAAGACGCCGAGCCCGAGGATCGGCATCGCGACGCCGTTGTTGAGCGTCACCGCCCGGGTGAGCGCCTCCGTCATCACTCCAAGGTAAAGGAATGTTCACCGGCTTGGGGCGGCCCTGCGGGGGCTCGTGCGGCGCCCAGGCGCGAAGCCGCGCGATGTCTAGCGAATCCTTGACAGCCGCTCGGCGTGGATCGTATAGAACCGCCCTCCCGGAGGTCCGGGCACCGCCGCGCGCGTGTTCCATCGCGACGGTCGGCCCCGGTGAGCTCCAAGAGTTCTCGAGAAGGAGTAGCCGATGTACGCGGTGATTCGGACCGGCGGCAAGCAGTACCGCGTCGCGCAAGGCGACCGCCTCAAGGTGGAGAAGCTCGCCGGCGACGCCGGTGGCAAGGTCAGCTTCGACGTCCTCCTGCTCGGCGGCGAGGGCGAGGCCAAGGTCGGCAGCCCCGTCGTCGCGGGCGCCGCGGTCGAGGGCGAGATCGTCGGCCAGGGCAAGCACAAGAAGGTCATCCACTTCCGCAAGAAGAAGGAGGGCTGGACGAAGAAGCGCGGTCACCGCCAGCTCTACACGGAAGTCGTCATCACGGCCGTACGCGCCTGAGAGAGAGGAGAACGCACCATGGCTCACAAAAAAGGACAGGGCTCCTCGCGCAACGGCCGCGACTCCCCGGGACAGCACCGCGGCGTGAAGATCTACGGGTCCGAGGCGGTCGTGGCGGGCAACATCATCGTCCGCCAGCTCGGCACCGAGTTCCACCCGGGCGACAACGTCGGCATGGGCCGCGACTACACGCTGTACGCGCTCGTCGACGGGACCGTGAAGTACACGCGCCGCCGCCGCGACCAGCGCGTGATCTCGGTCGTCCCGAAGGCCTAGCAGGCCCGCGCACCGGGCTCGAAGCGCCGCGGCCCGCCGGGCTCGCGGCGTTTTGTGTTTTCTGAGCCCCGGCCGCCGGCGAGGCGCCGCCATGAAATTCATCGACGAGGTCCGCATTCACGTGAAGGCCGGCGACGGCGGCGACGGCGCCATCGCCTGGCGGCGGGAGAAGTTCATCCCGCGCGGTGGCCCCGCCGGCGGGGACGGCGGGAACGGCGGCGACGTCGTCCTCATCGTCGACCCGCAGCTCGCGACGCTCCTCGACTACCGCTACGTGCGCGAGCACAAGGCGCGGAGCGGCGCGAAGGGCGGCGGCTCCGACATGAACGGGCCGAACGGCGCCCAGCTCGAGCTGCGCGTCCCGCCGGGCACGGTGGTGAAGGACTTCGCCACGGGCGAGGTCCTCGGCGACCTCGCCGGCGAGGGCGCTCGGCTCGTCGTGGCGAAGGGCGGCCGGGGCGGCCTCGGCAACATGAACTTCGCCACCTCCACGAACCAGGCGCCGCGCTACGCGGAGCCGGGGACGCTGGGCGAGGAGAAGGACCTCGTCCTCGAGCTGAAGCTCATCGCGGACGTCGGCATCGTCGGCTTCCCCAACGCGGGCAAGTCCACGCTCATCAGCCGCATCTCCCGCGCGCGCCCGAAGATCGCCGACTACCCGTTCACGACGCTCGTGCCGAACCTGGGCGTCGTCTCGTGGCGCGGCGAGCGGAGCTTCGTCGTCGCCGACATCCCCGGGCTCATCGAGGGCGCGCACGAGGGCCACGGGCTCGGCCACCAGTTCCTGCGCCACGTCGAGCGCTGCCGCGTGCTCGTCCACCTCGTCGACGGCGCGCCGCCCGGCGAGGGGCGCGCGCCGAAGCGCGACTTCGACGCCATCAACGCCGAGCTGGCGCTCTACTCGCCGGCGCTCGCCGAGAAGCCGCAGGTCATCGCGGTGAACAAGGTGGACGTGCCCGAGGCGAAGCAGGGCGCGGCCGATCTGAAGCGCGCGCTGGCGCGCCGCAAGAAGGCGCCGAAGGAGGTGCTCCAGATCTCGGCCGTGACCGGCGAGGGGGTCGACGCGCTCCTCGACGCGATCGCGGCGGTGCTCTACGGGACGGCCGAGGCGAGCCGCGGAGGCGCCGGCAAGAAGCTCGGCAAGCGGAGGAGCGTGAAGTGACGGACGCGCCGCGCCTCGGCGATCCCGCCTTCCTCCTGCCGGAGCGCAGGGAGCGCATCGACCGCGCCGTGGCCGGGCGCACGCGCACGCTCACCGTGGTCCTCGAGGCCTTCTGCGATCCACAGAACGTGAACGCGGTGCTCCGGACCTGCGAGGCGTTCGGCGTGCAGGAGGTCCACGTGGTCGAGGGCCCGATGAAGCCGTACGACCGCAACAAGAAGATCAGCCAGAACGCCGACAAGTGGCTCGACGTCGTGCGCTGGAAGGGCACGGCCGAGTGCCTCTCGGCGCTGCGCGCGCGCGGGTTCGCGGTGTACGCGACGCACCTCGGCGAGGGGTCGCGCCCGCTCGGCGAGCTCGCCTTCGGCGGCAAGGTCGCGCTCGTCTTCGGCAACGAGCGCCGCGGCGTGTCGGACGACGCGGTCGCGCTCGCCGACGCGTGCTACGCCATCCCGATGCGCGGCTTCGTGCAGTCGCTCAACGTCTCCGTCGCGGTCGCCGTGAGCGTGTCGCATGCGGTCGAGCGCCGCGAGCGCGAGCGCGGCCGCCACGGCGACCTCGACGAGGCGGACGCCGCGGCGCTGCGCGAGCGCTTCTACGCGCTCGCCGTGCGGCAGCGCGCCCGCATCGCGAAGGCGGAGCGGCTCGACGCGCGCGCGCTCACCGGCCGCGCCGCCCGCCGCGCCCGCCAGGGCTAGAGCCCCCGTGGACGCCGCCGCGCCGGCCGCCGACGCGCGCAGCGCGCTGCGCCGCCTCCTCGCGCTCGCGTGGCCTATCGTCGTCTCGCGGTCGTCGCAGGTGGTGGTGGGGCTCTGCGACGCCGTCATGGTCGCGCACCTCGGCGAGACGGCGCTCGCGGCGACGACCACCGGCGCGATGAACGCGACGGCGATCTTCATCCTCCCGATGGGCATCGTGTTCATCGTCGGGAGCTTCGCCTCGCAGCTCTTCGGGCGCGGCGACCTCCGCGGCGCGCGGCGCTACGGCTGGTACGGCCTCGCCGTCGCGGTCGGGACGCAGCTCGTCGCGATGGCGGCGATCCCCGGGATCCGACCGCTCGTCGGCGCGACGTACGAGGACGCGGCGCTCGGCGAGCTGCTCGCGAGCTACCTGCGCTGGCGGCTCCTCTCCTCCGGCGCCGCGGTCGGCCTGGAGGCGCTCGCGAGCTACCACGGCGGCCTCGGCGACACGCGGCGGCCGATGGTCGCGAACCTCGCCGCGATGGTGCTGAACGTCGCCGGGAACTGGCTCCTCATCGACGGGCACCTCGGCGCGCCGGCGCTCGGCGTCGCGGGCGCCGCGATCGCGAGCGCGCTCTCGACCACGATCGCGTTCCTCGGCCTCGCCGCCCTCTTCGTGCGCGACGGACAGCGCGCCGGCCGGCGCGGACCCGGCGACGCGCTGCGCGCGCGCGAGCTCTGGCGGATGCTGCGCTTCGGCTTCCCGTCCGGCGTGAACTGGTTCCTCGAGTTCTTCGCCTTCATCTTCTTCGTGAACGTGCTCGTGGCCGGGCTCGGCACCACCTCGCTCGCCGCGCTCATGTCCGTCCTCCAGATCAACGCCGTCGCCTTCATGCCCGCCTTCGCCCTCGCCAGCGCCGGCGCGATCCTCGTCGGGCAGGCGATCGGCGCGGGGCGGCGCGAACTGGTGCCGCGGCTCGTCGCCGTCACCTTCGGCGCCTGCGCCGTCTGGGAGGGAGCGATGGGGATCGCCTACGTCGCCGCGCCGGGGCTCCTCCTCGCGCCGTTCGCGCGCGACGCGGCGTCGGCCGGCGCGCTCGTCGCGGTCGGCGCGAGCGTGCTGCGCCTCTCGGCCGCGTGGCAGCTCTTCGACGCGGCCGTCGCGACGCTGAGCGAGGCGCTGCGCGCCGCGGGCGACACCGCCTACACGCTGTGGGCGCGCCTCGCGGTCGCCTGGCTCTTCTTCGTCCCGGGCAGCTTCGTCTCGCTGCGCTGGCTCGGCGGCGGCGACCGCACCGCGGTCTCCTGGATCGTCGCGTACCTCGCGGTGCTCGCGGTCGTCCTCTGGGTGCGCTTCCGCAGCGGGGCGTGGCGGCGCATCGAGCTCGTCGACCCGGTCCCGCAGGTCGAGTGACGCAGGTCGAGGCGCCCGTGCACCCTGAGCGTAGCCGCGGAGCGGCGGAGTCGAAGGGTCAGGCGCACCCGTCCCAGAACGCCTGCAGGTCGGCCGCGAGCGGGGCCTCGAACGCGGCGCGCTCGCCCGTCGCGGGGTGGGGCAGCGCCAGGCGCCAGGCGTGGAGCGCCTGCCGGTCGAGCCGGAGGCGAACCCGGTCCGCGTCGGTCAGCTCGCGGCGCGTGAAGCGGTCGAAGATCGCCTCGTCGTGGCCGTAGATCTTGTCGCCGACGAGCGGCAGCCCGGCGTGGTGGAGGTGGGCCCGGATCTGGTGCTGGCGGCCGGTCTCGGGGAAGCACGCCAGGAGCGCGACCGGCGCTCCGTCGGGGGCGCAGCGCCGCGCGAGCACCTCGAAGCGGGTTGCCGAGGCCGCGCCACCCTCGTGGACGTGCATGCGCACCCGCACCTGCGAGGCGCGCGTCAGCGCGAGCGGCGCCACCACGCGGAAGGCTTCCTGCGCGGGCGATCCCTCGATGAGCGCGAGGTAGACCTTCTCCACGCGGCCCGCGGCGAACGCGGCCTTGAGGCGCTTCGTGTGCTCGGGCGCGGTCCCGCAGGCGAGGAGCCCCGAGGTCTCGCGGTCGAGGCGGTGCGCCGGGTCGACCTTGCAGTCGGGGAAGCGCGCCTTCGCGAGCGCGGTGAAGGTGTGGGCGAAGTAGCGGGCCGTGGGGTGCACCGGCAGGCCGGCGGGCTTGTCCACGACGAGGAGCGCCCCGTCGTCGTGGACGACGCGGAACTCCATCGGCGTGTCCGGCTCCGGCTCGACCTCGCGCAACAGCGCGAAGCGGAAGCCGGCCGCCACGATGGTGTCCGGCGCGAGCGGCGAGGGGCCGTCGTGCTCGAGCCGCTCCGCGATGAGGTACGCGATCTTCTCCGGCGTGAGGCGGCGGATCTTCTGCGCGAGGTACGCGTCGAGGCGCCAGCCCCGGTAGTTCGGCTCGACCTCGAAGCGGACGCGGACCTGCACGGGGGGAACATAGCAGGCGGCGGCGGGCGCGTCCTCCCGGGCGAGTTGCATTACCGCGGTACTGCGTCTAGATCCCTCGCATGCCCGTCGCGCGTTCGAAGCTCACGGCACAGGCCCAGGTGTCCGTCCCGGCGGAGGTGCGGCGCCGGCTCGGCATCGGCCCCGGCGCCGCGATCGAGTGGGATCTCGAGGGCGACGCGATCGTCGTGCGCCGCGCTGGTCGCTACACCTCGGAGGAGGTTCACCGCGCGGTGTTCGGCGAGCGCCCCGGGCGGCGCACGCTCGAGGAGCTCGACGCGGGAATCCGCAGGCATGTCGCGGGGCGGCATGCGCGCCGTTGACACGAACGTGGTGGTGCGACTCCTCGCGCGCGACGACGCGCGGCAGTGCGCGGCGGCGGAAGCATTCGTCGCGGGTGGCGCCTTCGTGTCGCACCTCGTCCTCGCCGAGGTGGTGTGGGTCCTCGTCTCCGTGTACGAGCGCGGCCCGGGCGCGATCGCGAGCGCGGTGGAGATGCTCCTCGATCACAAGGATCTCGCGATCCAGGACGCGGACGTCGTGGCGGCGGCGCTCGGGACGTACCGGAAGCGGCCCAGCGTCGAATTCACCGAGTGCCTCGTCCTGGAGGTGGCGCGAAAGGCGGGACACCTGCCCCTCGGGACGTTCGATCGGGCGCTTGCGAGATGCGAGGGCGCCGAACGCCTCCGGTCGGCGTGAGCCCGTCCTCGCTAAACGACGGTTCGCGATTCCCGAACACTTCGTGTTCGGTCATCGCGCCGTCGTTCAGCTCCCTTTCTCACGGGGCTGCGCCCCGCCCCGCCGAGCAGAGCTCGTCGGGGCCCCACCCTGCTCGCCGGGCCCCGTGCGCCAGCGCGCGCGGCTTTCGCCGCTCCCGCGCCGGCGCCCCGGCGCGCTCGCTCCGCTCGCGTGTTCGGGATTCATGCTCGTCCGTTTAGCCCCGCGCGATGAGCGCCTCCGCCACCCGCTCCCCCGCCTTCCCGTCCCACAGCTCCGGGCAGCGCCCCGCCTTCGCGCCGGCGAGCGCGGCCCGCGCGGCGGCGAGGATGCGCGCGGGATCCGTCCCGACCACCTCGTTCGTGCCCGCGTCGACCGTGATCGGGCGCTCCGTGTTCTCGCGCAGCGTGAGGCACGGGATGCCGAGCGCGGTCGTCTCCTCCTGCAGGCCGCCCGAGTCGGTGAGCACGAGCCGCGCGCCGTCGACGAGCGAGAGGAAGTCGAGGTAGCCGAGCGGCTCCTCGAGCCGGAGGGCCGCGGCGGACGAGGCCATCCCCGGCTCGGCGAGGCGCGCGCGCGTGCGCGGGTGCACGGGGAACACGACCGGCAGCTCGCGCGCGAGCTCGGCGAGGGCGCCGAGGAGCCGCGCCAGGACGGCGGGGTCGTCCACGTTCGACGGACGGTGAAGCGTCACGACCGCGTAGCCGCCGCGGGCGACCCCGAGCCGCGCCGGGACGCCGCGCTCGCGGGCGCGAGGCAGCGCCGCGAGCAGGCTGTCGATCATGACGTTCCCGACGCGGGCGACGCGCTCGGGCGGGATCCCCTCGCGCGCGAGGTTCCGGTCCGCGTCGGCGGAGGGCGTGAGGAGGAGGTCGGAGAGGTGGTCCGTCACGACCCGGTTCAGCTCCTCGGGCATCGCGCGGTCGTAGCTGCGGAGCCCCGCCTCGAGGTGCGCCACGCGGACGCCGAGCTTCGCCGCGACGAGCGCCGCGGCGAGCGTCGAGTTCACGTCGCCCGGCACGAGCACCCACGACGCGGCGGGCCCGTCGAGGAGCGCGCGCTCGAACGCGAGCATGATGCGCGCGGTCTGCTCCGCGTGCGACGCGGACCCGACGCCGAGGTGCACGTCGGGGCGCGGCAGCGCGAGGTCGTCGAAGAAGACGTCGCTCATCTGCGCACCGTAGTGCTGGCCGGTGTGGACGAGGCGCTGCCCGATACCTCGCGCCGCGAGCGCCCGCATGACCGGGGCGACCTTCATGAAGTTCGGCCGCGCGCCGACGACGTGGACCACGACCGCCATCCCCCGAGCCTACGACGCGTTTCGGCCCCGCGCGACCGCGAAGCTCCGTGCGCCGATGTCGGACCCGCGTGCAAAAGAGTGCGGTGCCCCCGTCCGAGGTTGACGGATCCTCCCCCCGCGCGTATTGAAGGCTCCCGGTTTGGGACGAACTTGCGTCATCATTCCGGCCCGGTACGGAGCCACTCGGTTCCCGGGGAAACCCCTCGCCGACCTCGCCGGCAGGCCGGTCATCGCCCACGTGGTGGAGCGAGCGCTCCGCGCGCGCGGCGTGGACCTCGTCGCGGTCGCGACCGATGACGCCCGCATCGCCGCCGCCGCCGAGCGCGCCGGCGCGCGGGCGGTGCTCACCGGCGAGGCGCGCACCGGCACCGACCGCGTCGCCGAGGCTGCCCGCCAGCTGTCGCCCCGGCCGCAGATCGTCGTGAACCTGCAGGGCGACGAGCCGCTCATCGAGCCCGGCGCGGTCGAGGCGCTGCTCGAGGCGATGGGCGACCCCGCCGTGGAGATGGCCACGCTCGCCCGCCCGCTCGGCGAGGGCGAGCTCGAGCGCCCCCACGTCGTGAAGGTGGTCAGCGATGCGCGCGGCGACGCGCTCTACTTCTCGCGGGCGCCCATCCCGCACCGCCGCGCGGGCGGCGCGAGCGCGCTCGCCCGGGCGCACGTGGGCATCTACGGCTTCCGCGAACCGTTCCTGCAACGGTTCGCGGCGATGGAGCCGGGGCCGCTCGAGCAGGAGGAGTCGCTCGAGCAGCTCCGCGCGCTCGAGCACGGGCATCGAATTCGTGTCGTACCCACCGCGTATCGTGGGTTCGGGATCGACACGCCGGAAGACCTGGAGCGGGC